>NC_019730.1 GCF_000317475.1 Oscillatoria nigro-viridis PCC 7112 | reverse complement strand
AAGGAGTATTTAAAGTTATGAATTATCCTATAGTTTTTTACCCAAAAGTGGTAATGCAATTCTGCCATCAATATCCTTTGCCAGAGGCAACTTCTAGTTGTGCCACCTCATCCCAACTTCAAGAAACTCAACAATTTGAGCAACCTGTTGTTTTGCTGACTCCGCCTCAACCACCTGTGGTGTTACCTGTCAAGTTGCTGTGGTTAATTTGGGTGTTTTGGCTCTATGGTGCGATCGTACTTCCGCTGTTAGCTATTTCTTGGGGTTGGCTGTGGTGGGAAATGCTGTTGGTAGTAGGTGCTTATTCATGTTTAATTGCGGCTGCTTATAGTTATGTATTTGGTTGCCGTCAAAAACTGCTGTCCAGGTATAAACAGCAAGTTCTTGAGTACAACCAACAAAATATATTATCCCATCAAGATTTATCATCGAATAAAAAGCAAGAATTTTCTAGTTTTAAGGTGGAAAAAGAAGGGTTGCAGACAGGTTTAAAAAGCGCAAAACTTGAGTTAGATTCCAGAAATCGATTGCTCAAGGATTTGATGTCACTTCGCGTTAGTCCTAATGGCACATCTCAAGCTCGGCAAGGAGTGAGTGAACAACGCTTTTTGCAATACTTACAGCAATATTTCGAGGAAGTTGTCCAAGCAGCAGAGTTTAAAATTCCGTTATCTCAGAGGAGCTATTCAGCAGATTTTACTGTAATTCACACTCCATCTGGACTCGGAATTGATGTCGAGATTGATGAACCTTATGCTGGCAAATCTAAGAAGCCCACTCACTGCTGCGATGCAGACAGCGATATGCGCCGCAATCAATTATTCTTAGAGTGGAATTGGATTGTGGTTAGGTTTACTGAAAAGCAGGTGGTTCAGGCTCCTTTGAGCTGTTGCAAGTTCTTGGCGATTGCGATTGCCTTTGTAACGGGCGATCGCTCTTATTTAAAGCAACTGGAAACTGAACCCGATTTGCTAAGCGTCAAACCTTGGACAACAAGAGAGGCAAGGGCTATGGCTAAAAGCAACTATCGCCTTACTTATTTATCTGGATTTGGCGTCGGTTCTGCTTGCAATCGGCTTTCAAAGTTTTGATGCGAGCGCACGCAATATCCGAGTTATTGACTGCGATAAATATTTATAATTAATACAAAGGAGATAAAATAGATATGCTGTCATTTGAAGAGGGGTTCATTGAAAGTCAACAGCTCAACCAAAGACTTCTGCAAACGATTCGCTTAGTTGGAGAATACAAGGGAAAGCAGGAGTTATTTAAGCAACAAGCCCCACAAGTTTTAGGCACTTTGCGCCAAGCTGCGGTTATTCAGAGTACCGAATCTTCTAACCGCATTGAAGGCATTACAGTGCCGCTAGAACGGATTAAGAAATTAGTAACAGAAAAAACAACGCCGCGCGATTGTTCAGAACAAGAAATTGCGGGCTATCGGGACGTGCTAACTACAATTCACACTAATTATAACCACATTCTTTCTATTACCAGGCCTGGGAGTATTTCTTGGGAGTCATGCTACTATCAGCTTATCGGGAATTTGAGCAGCGGGTAGGATATGTTACATCCGCAAAAGGAACTAAAACGGCCAGTGTATTGGATGCAATTAACAAGGGGAAGGGGAAGGGGAGAAAAAGCTGATTACTTGGGAAGGTAAAGGGACGGAAAAATCCAGGTTATTGTTAGCTTTTATTGAAAAAAAGCGAAAACTTATCCTTCCTTCCCCCTCCCCTTATTAACCTATTGCGACGGGAGAGGGATCCTGGGCGTTTGGAATGTCGGGGGCGAGGAGTTGAGGCGCATTGGCGAAAGCAATAGATGCAGGAATTACGCGCCAGCAACCGGATGTTAAGTTCAAGTACGAAATCTAACACCCAATTGCCAAAATTATGCAAGCTGACGAAAGCGGTTAACTATTAAAAAAAGTAGCCTTAAAAATAGCTAATTTTTTTAACCCTTAAGCGTAACTTATCCAATAGCAAAGTCACTTAATTGTCGCATATTAGGGGGGTCAAAACCAAGTATAATGTCTTGCTTAGGAACTCCTAATTCTACAAGTTCGTTGGCAATACCTACCTCTGTTCCATCCTGCTGAATCCAAATTTTATTGTCCATAATATCCAGGTGCAAAACTGGGCCATAAATTCGCCGCTGATTGCGCCAGCCCACATATACTAATTGATAATGATCGCGCTCGGTATCAAAGATAGTTTGAGCCTGAATTCGCTCATCCCACACCAGACTGGCGTGTTGGGAGAGCAGATTTTGGATGTGTTGTCTGTAAAGGTCTACATTTGCCATTGTGCGATCGCCTCCTGCTCTATATCGTAAACAATTAAATGAATTTGGTTTTGTTGAATTAAAGACTGAATAAACCCCATTGTAAAAAAACTCTCGTAGACATTGCTGGGTACTGCTAGGTATAAAATGCGCTCAGTTTCTTGTTGTTGCAAAGCTGCTCGATAACTAATGAATTGTCCTAATGCTGTGTAAAACTGGGAGATTTTGGAGGGGCCAATAAAGCTTTTGATTTCAACGGCAATTTTTTGTCCGTCTTTTTCGGCCGCAACCACCCTTTCGGCACCCAAGTCGATGTAAAGTTCTAGAGTTCCTGCTTGTAAAGTGTATGGATCGTGAGTAATCTGCCATCCATCTTTCTGGAGAGCGATTTTAACGACTTCGTGAAAGACATCTTTAGCAGACATAGCTGTACTGACTCGTTGTGTTTAATATCTTCGAGAGTTTTATTTCAAGTATATACCCTATTCATTTGAAAGCGATGTTCTCGGGCAGCGCCACAAAACTTTGCCCCTCGGCTTTTTTTAGATCAGAAGAAGCCTTTCGTCCAAATATAATTGTGCAGCCGACATAGTGTTGCGCCCGACGACTCGAACATATCGGCTTGCTCTTAGTGCAGGAGATACACCTATGCTGCTATGAGAGGAAGCCTTTTTTGGATGTGGCGAAAAATGTTTGCTAGTGGCTGCCGGAGAAACAAACTTATCTCTCCGGCATCATTTAATTACCAGTCGATTTTTAGCTCGCAGTTTTTGGGGCTGCCGTTGCTGCTACCATTGCTGCTACCATTGTTGGTGTCGTTGTTGCTACGGTTGCTGCTTTCGAGAGGGAATTGGAAGTTTAAGGCCAGCAGCTCTTGCTCGATAATTGACTTTCTGTCTTGGACTTTTTTGTCTCTCAAAAGTCGCAGAACGTGGATTATTTGGTCGAGCGTTTGATAGCTTGTTTGTTGAAAATTTAAGACCAGTGTTGTTTGCCTTCCCATAATGTACAGTTCGTTTTCTGTGTGGTGGATCAAGGTTAAATTATTGAAGTAGTAGGTGTTGGTTTGCGATACTTCCATTTTTTATCTCCGATACTTTATTTTTTGGCGCGCCAGCGCTCATTTTTTTGTAGGATTAAAAAAACCTATAAATAATTTATTTTTATCAAGGTCGGCTTACAAAAAACAATGAGCAAGCGCCGTCTCAATTTACTTAGCAGATTAAGAAAAAATAGTTGATAAATCTATTCAAAAATTTGTAATACTTAGTGGCAGCACTATCAGTAATTTAGGTCGTAAGTTGGAGATTTGTTAAGTAGCGTTTTTATTAGACAATACTCACTTTGTCAGGGAACCATAACTAATCCAATTCAATTTCTTGGATGCGCTGTTTATAAGGTTGGTTATTTTGTTGAAAATTTTGCTGTTCTTGCTCAATTAATTGTATCCAGCTCTCATTCCAACTTGACGGTGGATTAACAATTTCTGCATTCGGTAGCAGCGCGCTCGCATTTCTAGCGAGCATAGAATCTTCTGTAATCGCTATAATAACGCTATCGAGTTCTTGTAAGAATTCTATAGGCAGTTGTGAAGCTCGTTCAATTCCTAGGTAAAGTGTCGCTGGTGCTGTTGTAGAGTTATCCTGTTCAATAAGCAAAATTGAAAGGGCTTCGATTGGGTTACAGGCAATCACAGCTCGCTCAATTTCTCCAGTAGTCGCTACCCAGAAAGCAGCTTCAGATGACAGGGGATGGGTGGTACTAAAGTTGCCTCTTTCATCGAGAACAAAAGCGAACCGGGCTTCTCCCTCAAGCGTCCGTCCTGTAAAGACAGCCTTTTCTGAGCCGGCATACAGCCAAGAATGAGAGTGCAATAAATCGAGTAACTCTAAAGGTAAACTGTACTCGACTGCTAGATGCGATCGGACTTTTTGCCACTGAGTTTCATTCCTTTCAGGCAGGATTGACAGTTGTAACTCTAACTCATTTGCTGTTGCAGGAGTTGCAGGTGCGGTTGTTTCTAGCTCAGATTGTGACGACTCTAGCTCATTTGCTGTTGCAGATAGAGTTGCTACTAACTCGGATTGTGACGACTCTAACTCATTTTCCTCTGCCTCGCTGGGGGCGATAGCTAAGTGTTGTGGCTGCATTAAAGCCTCAATTAGGGCGTTATCTCGCCCTTTGTCATAGCTAACGCCTCGATACTTCTGCAATCCAGAAAAAGTGTAGGCTTTACCCAACTGAGTGCCGCTTAAAGCGACTCCATCTAAATTGTAAGAAATGCCTTTACTGAAGCCAGTTCGAGTCAATCCGACTTGCACCTCTACGGCTTGTTGCTGCAACCGCTCAACGAATTCTGGCATACTTGGGTTGTCTTGGGTAACTTCATCAATTAGGTCTTGCAATTGCACCCTGACGCTCTTGTTTCCCTTGCTTTTTAATTGCCTGTGTTCTCCTGTAGTCTGAGCTCGCTTGTCTGTTTCCCAACTGGGTGTAACAGTTTCCAGGTTGTAGTTCCGTTCGAGTTGGCGAATAGTTTCTTGGCTTTTGTAATAGTCCCAGCTATCGTCAACAACACCTCCATCTAGGCAAATGCGACTGGCGACGATGTGGATGTGGTCGTGTTCTGTATCGCTGTGCTTGACAACTGCGTATTGGTTGTTGTCAAATTCCATCGCTTTCATGTAGTTGGCTGCGATAGCCAGCCAGCGTTGGTCATTTTCTTCAGAATCTTCTAGTTTTTCGGTGCTATAGACAGATAAAGTGGCGTGAAAAACTGCTACTTTCAGGTTAGGTCTTAGTTGTCGGGCGATGGCAAATTCAGCAGCGAGTTCTTCAGGAGTTTGTCCGCACATAGTACCGCCAATTAGAGCGGCGTCTTTTTTGCCCAATACGTAGTTCAGACAGCCCCGAAAGCCTGTACCTTTGATTTGTTTGCCAATCATAACCGGAAAGCCGTCAGTTGCACAGAATCGATTGCTCAGGCGGTAAAGCCCAGGCTTGTTAATAATTAGCGTACTGTAGATTTGGCGAGGTTTGCAACTATTGTTTTAATTGCACCTTCGTTTTCTCGAATGAGTTGCTGCACGCTTTCTAAGAGTCCTGTATTGACAACAACTGGTTCTCCCAATGCCACAGCACTATTGCAAGCTTTCTTCATCTGATTGAGGTTGTTTCCTGCAATTCTCAATTGGGCATCAATCTTGCACAAAACTTGATAGGCTTTTAAGTCAAATGCAGCTAGAGGGCGCGGCATGGTTCTCCTCAAAGCTGCACGGCGCATGAAGTCGCTCATGCTCAAATTGACTAGCGAGGCTCTTGCTTTAATTTGATTGTAGTCAGAGTCAGTTAGGCGAATGTGAATATGGTTGGATAACAGCTCTCTAGGTTTGGCTTCCGGTAAAGTTTTCATAGTTTTTAATCAGTAAAAACCTTTTCCCAAGATACAAGTTAACAACTGTAATTTAAAAGCGCTATTCAGGTGATTTTATCCCCTCCAATTGGAGAGGGCTATTAGAGGGTTTATCAAAGTGAGACTGACCCCTACCCAACTCTAACTTAATTTAATTTGTTTGTATAAATTATAGCGAGTGAGGCGATCGCACGCGGTCAGACGATTAAACGTCTGATGGTGAGGGCTGGTTAACAAGAGAGCGATGGCTGGTTAACAAGAGAGCGAGCTTTTGAGCGATCACTACCCAAGTGCGATGGGAAAGTTGTGGCAATTGATGCCTGTGCTGCCACAAAAGCCGCCACAACAGCAGGAGCAATGTGAGCAATCGGCACAGTCGAAGAGCGGGTAAAAATTAGGCCCCTTGACACCTAGGATGCCCCATTCATAAGGGTGCATTATTTTTTGTCAGCACGAATTAGTCAGGGTTTGCGATCGCAAAAACATTGCTTGCTACTAATCAAGAACAGCCATAACCAGCCTCAACAGGCAAATGTACGCTCGACACAAAAAAGCAGTAAGTTGGCAAGAAATTGCAGGCATTTGCAGGATATGTTCGGGTAAATACAGGTAGAGTGCAGCCCCTGCAAATGCCTGTAATCTCACTGACTTTATACTGCAAATGCCTGACTTTATACTGCAAATGCCTGATTTTAACGCTCCACAACCAAAGCGCGATTAAGAGCGTTTTTAACAAAATATGAATTGATTTAATAGTCAACGGGCGGCATCGGAATTGAATTAAGAAGCAAGTTGAGCAAGTGTGAGGAAATTGGCAGGTAGCTAAAATTTTAGAAGCGATTTTATAGCGTACTACCCACTATGCCAGCAATAAAGTTGAGGCTGGACTATCTGGTTTTTGCGCTCGCCCGCCGAGCTGAGAGCGAGTGTAAGGCTTACCTCGATCGAGTGTCCGCTGCCGTCTATTGCTAGCAGTCAACTACTAAACTACTATCGCCAGCCTTTCAATTCTTTGCAAGAGCAAGCGAGTGCGACCTGAATTTTTAGCAGCGGACTCTCTTGAAAGCAGGCGCGATGGAACACAGATTTTCCAGCTCGGCTCGAAACCATCCTGATAAAAATGCTTTCACTTCATAGTCAGCTTGTTGCACTTCCTCGAACAAACTAGAACGCCCGTCGATCGCTGCCACGATGTCTTCAATATCGGAACTAAAATAAAAGTTACCCCCGCCTCTACCCGTGAAAGCTTCTATTTTGGAGGCGAGGAGGTAAGGCGTTGAAAAAATTAGGATTTGCCTACCACTTGGAAGTTGGTAGTGAATAGAATTAGCAATACCTGGCTTGTACCAGCGGTTAGAAAACCCCAGTACCGATTCATCGCACGGCATCACATCAATTGAAATGCCCTCATACTGCCAGCGACATAGGGGTGCGCCTGATTCTGTAGTTTCTTGAAGCCCAAGGGTTCGCAACAAGTCTGAGAGCCGATAATATTCAGCTCTGGATATGATTTCGACGACACAATCAACATCATCAGTAGGTCGAATGTCGGGGGCCGCAGCTTCATCGAGGTAAAGCGATATTGTTGCCCCTCCTGTGAAGACGATGGTAGTGCGTACTTGAGAGAGTACCCGGGCGACTGTTTCCAGCATGGATATCTGCTGGTTCATGGTGTACCAATTCTCTTTTCAAGTTCGCTAGCGGCTAAACGTTGCTCCCGCACCCGACCTACCCTCAGTGCGTCAATCAGGCTAAGCAAAGCGTAGAGTTCTGGATCGTTCTTGGCAGCGACAGGGACTGAGCGGTACAGGGGCGCGATCGCCTGCCCCCTCACAATACCCTCTGGATCTGGCCATACATAACCTTCCAAAGGTGAGGCAACCAGCTTGCTTTTCAACGGTTCAGCCGAATGAGCCGTTGGCAGTCCCCGACTTAAAGGGCCGGGTTGGGTGTAGAACGCATAGCGTAGTCCGTGAACCAAGAATTCAAGCAATGCTTGCTTCACAATTCTCCTATTTTCGCCATTATAGAGGCCTGCTGCTTCACATCGCTCAAGAGCAGCATGAACTTCTGACGCGCTCATGCCTAAGCTTTTGGCTAGGGTGCTGTACGTCCAGTTCGCTTGAAGCCAACTGTGGACTTTGAGTATTGCAAGGATATCTTGGGGTTTTAGCATAGTTCGCTTCGAGCGCATTGTTCCTTCATTCTACATTCGCGAATAGCGAATATTCGAGGTGTGGCGACTTTAATTTACCGCTCGGCGCTTGTTGAAGGGCGTGAGCCATGTAGCGAATACAGCGCTCGCCCCGGTTGCTTGAAGCCGTTGTAGGTAGGAGCGATCGCACTAGAAGTTTGAGAAAACTCAGCCGCAACTTTCCTTTACCCGTATCGGTATAAATATATCTCCCAACATTGCTATTGCTACCACTGCTCCTAACTTTTTTCCCTAGCTTCCTATCTTGCATAAAATTTAGTTTACAAGAGAGCGAGTGAGGCTCGATCCGCTAAGCGTGCGATGGGGACAGTTGGGGCAATTGACGCCGATGCTGTCACAAGGGTCTCCACAACAGCAGGAGCAATGTTCGTGCAATCAGCACAGTTGGATATCGGGTAAAAATCAAGTCGCTTGACACCTATGATGCCCCATACATCAGGGTGTATTATTTTTTTTCTGCACGCATTAATCATGGTTTGCGATCGCAAAACCATTGCTTGCTACTACTCAAGAACAGCCATAACCAGTTTCAACAAGCAAAGGCAGTCTCTGCACAAAAAAGCAGTAATTTGACCGAAAAAGTCAGGCATTTGCAGTATAAAGTCAGGTAAATGCAGGTAAAGTGCACCCCCTGCAAATACCTGCATTTACCTGACTTTATACTGCTTTCCGTCTGACTTTATACTGCAAATCCCTGATTTTAGCTGACGCAACAATTAGCTAATTTTTTAGCGTTTTTAACAAAATCCGAATTGATTTAATAGTCAAGTTACGATACCTAAGTTGAATTAAGAATCAAGTTGAGCAAGTGTGAGAAAAGTGGCAACAAAGTAGTCGTTATGTCAGCCTTGACAGTCGCGTAAATTGCTGTTGTCGAGCCCGCGATGAAGCAATCGGCTAAACTGTTGCTATGAAGGCAGGTTAAGAGCAGACCCTAATACGGTGTCTTAAGGGTGAGAGCGTCTGCGATCGTTGCAACGCCGGTCAAGGAAATCACAATTCCTGACAGTTTGGGATTTTTCTGTTGGCAATGCCGAGGGTAGCGAAGTGAACGATTTTATAATTGCCTAAATTGCCATTTTTCTACTGCGATGCGTTACTTTTTAGGGGTGGCTAGCACGTTTCCTGGCTTCTGATGCTTTGATATCATAACCGGATTTAGGATTAGCTTGGTGCAGTTGCATTAACAGTTCGATGTAAAATTCGTAGTATTCCTGCACTGTGGCAAAGTATGAGCTGCGGAGTTCTGGGCTGGCTATTTTGGTGCGGAGGTTTTCGATGATTTTGAGAGAGGATTCAATGTCGTTGAGGGCTTCGGGAAGATTGTTTTGGTCGCCTTTGACAGAAGCCATGCCGAAAAGGGTGGCAGCTTCCCCGCTGCGATCACCTACTGCCCGACTCAGGAGAAGGGACTGGCTGTAATACTCTAGCGCTTTCTGTTTTACTCCCAATTGTGAGTAGACTCTGGCAAGACCAAGGAGGCTAAGTGCTTGCCCTCTATTGTCGCCTGCTTGCCGATACAACTTTAATGCTTATTCCCACTTGACGATCGCACCTCTTTTTGCTTGGGCCGTTCCTTGCTGGTAGAGTTGTGCTCCTTCTTTGAAAGCTTTTTGGGCAGCGTCGCTACTGTTAGTTTGTGCTGTTTGTAGGACTTTACCAACAGGCACGGCTGCTGCCACTGTCTGACTTAGGTGAAGTGAAAGTGCGATCGACATACCAGCCAAAAACCATTGATTGCGGTCTGGAGTGATTATGATTGCGGTCTCCTACACTTAGCGACAGAAGAGGGGTATCAAGTTGTTTACGATCGCACTTTCGGAAAATCGAAAATCCTTTCACGTTTTGATCCGGTTGTCAACTTGTAAGTTAAGAGGACGGGTTACGGTGATGGGCAAGGGATCTCGTACTCATCATGTGTCAGTTGCGTAAGTCCTGTTTGATTAATCTCGCTAACACCTACAAATTTTCCATTACCTAGAACACGGGATACAACACTGTTGTATCCATACCGAGGATATGTTCTTATCTAAAGATAGATAAGAAACTTATTATTTGCCCGTTGAAATTAATGCTACATAAAAGGGGTGAATAGTCGGATAGCTTTGAAATAACAAAAAGCTTGAAATTTTCAAGAAGGTCACATCAATGGATCAAAAAGTTGTAGATCTAGTAACAGCTCAAAATTTACTTCCCTCTCAAGGGGATTTAGTGGCTAAATTCAGCAAGATAGATTTGCCCAAAACTATTGAAATGGGCGATCGAGCTAAAGTCAACGTGAAGCTGACAAATCAAGGTTCCGCACCAGTCACAGGCCCCGTCACAGTCAAACTCTACACTTCCACAGACTCGACCATCGATCGCGCCCCAGACGGCAAATTAGTCAACGATTGCTTGCTAACCTCCACTATCCAACAAGTCAACCTGCTTCCGGGACAATCCACAACCGTTAGGTTGAACTATGGCAACATGACCTCGGTTGGAGCTCCGGGGGCTTGCAACCTGATTGCCGAAATTAACCAGAACAATAACACCAAGCAAATCTCGAAACTGGTTTCGGCAACCGGAAGCGATGTTGTCCTAGACTGGAATGCCACCGCTTTAAATGCGATCCAAGCTGAAGGGAAAGCAGGACGGGGCGTGCCGCCTACTGTAGGGTCGCGCCTGATGGCGATTACTTCCCTCTCAGTTTACGATGCGGTGAATGCGTTCGATCGCACTCACACGTCCTATGCTGTCAACACTCCCGCCCCCGTTGGCGCATCCGAGGAAGCAGCAGCAGCAGCAGCAGCCCACAAAGCGTTGGTCACACTGCTGCCAAATCAAACTCAATTATTCGATCGACAACTCGCCCGATCCTTAGCAGAGATCGACGACACGCCGCAAGCCGAGGCCGATGGAGTCGCCTTTGGGAACTTCGTTGCTGACACCATCCTCGCCTCCCGCGCCAACGACGGTTCCAGCAACAATGCCCCTTACGTTCCCCCAGAGGGTGATTACGTTTGGCGACCGAAAACAGAAGGCCCCAACAAAGGCGCGGCACTAGGGCCAAACTGGGGCAAAGTCAAGCCCTTCGCTATCCCCAACACCGCAGCCTTTGCCCCGAAAGGCTTAGATGGCGTACCGGGAACCGATCGCTTCGTGCAAGACTTGGAAGAAGTTCGACTGTTGGGGGGGAAACAGAGTACCGCAAACACCACCGTGACGCGGACTCCCGACCAAACCGAAATCGCGATTTTCTGGGCGGACGATCGCGCCGACACTTTCCGGCCTTACGGACAATTGAACCAAATTGCTGAAGAAGTCGCCATGCGCGAGGAAACAACCGTCCCGGAAAATGCCCGCTTGTTTGCCGAGTTGAACGTCGCTTTGGCCGATGCTGGGATTGTGGCTTGGGATGCCAAGTACAACAGCAAAGTCATTCAACCCCGACCTGACGATTTGATTACCGGGGGATTTGGCGAGAAAAAAGGCATTTCAGGAACGGTGACTGACCCGGAATGGGAGCCCCTACTGAGCCCCACCCCGCCCTTCCCAGATTACATCTCTGGACATTCGACTTTTAGCGGTGCATTTGCCGGAGTGATGACCAACTTTTTTGGTGACAACTACTCTTTTACGGCAGTTTCCCAAGAAATGCCCGGTGTAACGCGCACTTACAACAGTTTTTACGATGCTGCTTATGAGGATGCCATCAGCCGGGTTTACGGCGGCGTGCACGTGCGCGAGGCTACGGTTGATGATGCGCTGCCAACTGGTTTAGCAGTGGGCAATTTCGTCGCGCAAAATCTGTTTAAGACTGTGGTTTAACAGATACAGACCTGCATCGGGGAGCTCCCCGATGCCTGCAAATAGACTGCCAGCAGGTAAAATAACTCTATCCTTAATTCTCTATTCCGATTAGCATTTAACCGAAGGATAAACCTTATATATTGGAAATTATTCGTCACGCACAAAAGACTTTATTAGAGTATCAAAAATCCCAAACAATACTGGTATAATATTTAGTTAAACTCGATTGCTATGCGCTCTCGAAAATCGATGCAGTCTGCGGTCTGTCTGCTTTGAATTATCCCTCAATACGGGGAGTTTGCCGCTCGGTACTCACGATCGCGGAGCACGACAGTTGATCTGGCAACAAAGCCTGTCTCCTTGAATTATCGCTCACAATCGCGACCGCGCGAGCGAGTAAGAAGGAGTCTCTGTTGACCGTCGCGAGCGCGAGGCGTTGAACTCACGTTTTTATTCTGAATTGTCCAAACGCTTATCACCTCAAAAAAAAATTTTTACATCTCATAACTCAACTGAATTAAAATCTTGAAGTCCGAGCGCATTTGTAGAAATTTCACTCAGCACCGCCAATAATTGATTGTTGCTCGCCCATCTAATTAATGTACCATTATTTCCCGCCACTATCGAAAGTTTCCCAAAATTCAAACCCCTAGCTAATTGAATCGAATCTTGACCCAGAATAAAATCAACAATCGTATCAGCCTCCAACCCCGCACTCAACATAAAAGTATCCTGACCAGCCCTACCGATGAGAGTATCGCCACTCGCTTGCCGTTATTAGAAATAGCAGGAAGCAAAGAAATACCGTTAGCAATATTGCCTGCAGCATCCGCCGACACGTGATTCGTAGTATTCGTTAGCAAATCGTTATTTACTAATTACTGTTTACCGATCGCCTGCAATTCAAAATTGGTGAAGAGTAAGAGCCATTAGTCATGAGTGAAGCAGTTGGTAAGACACGGTTCGCGCTTTGTACTATCAAATTTTACTTTTTGTACAATTTTCTCACAGGTTCTACAACAATTTTCAACGCCTCTGTAATTTTTAAGTGCTAAAAATTAATATTACATTTCGCGAGCTTACATTTCGCAATCTATGTTGATAAATCTTAACTCTTTTTGAGAACAAATAAAACCCAGAGCAGTATATGATTTGCAACAGAGAAAAAATAGAATACATTTACAAGATGTAGCGCATAATTGCTAGCGTCAGTTTCGCTCCAAACGGAGCTGAGTCGATCTGCGCCTGTCTGCAGTGAATTTTTACTTCTCAGTTAAATTTCGATGGCGATTTGAGTTAACTGCTAAAAGGGTGCGAGGAAATATGAAGAATTTTCAAGACGTTTTGTTGCCTCTGCAAAAGCCATTTGAAATTAATTCAGAATTAACGGAAACTACTCCATTCACATCAGGAAAGTTACTAAATTCAGGCAGTATTGCCGACAGTTCCAACAGCATTCCCGTTCCAGTTTTACAAGCATCCAATGTCAAAATTTTAACACCACAAAAAGTTGAAGATGGCAATAGTTTTGAACAATTTTTAACACAACCGCAACTCTTGGGGTCAGCCCCAAATGCCCTGCCCTCAGCCTCCGCAAGCAGCGACATCTTAACTGGCGAAAAAGTAGAAACACAAGCTAGCCGCAACGTTTGGAACCAACTCCTCGGCACATCCACCCCCGAACGGCAGGCAAAAAATAGCAGCTTGCCAGCCGGAGTTTTCCAAGTCGGTGCTAGCGGACAAGTCAGTGCAGACTACCTGTTCGATGGAGGATACTACCAAGGGGAACTGGCTATTTTCAGCCTCACGGGGATGGAAACCTTAATCCCCGGTTCACAACCGTTCATCCTAGTACACTTGGGCGTGAATAGAGCTACCATTTATATGTAGATGTAGAAGGTAGAACAGATCGATGCCCAGACTAGCCCCAAAGCCATTGCAATTGGCAGAGCCAGAACGAGAGCAACTGTGGCAGATTGTCAACCGTCATCGGACTCCCCAGCAAATTGCCTTAAGAGCCAGGATTATTCTGTTAGCAGACGAAGGATACAATCATCGAGAAATCGCTCGTGCCCTCAACATCAGTCGAGAGATGGCTTCGTTGTGGCGGCATCGTTGGTTAGAGTTGAGTGTCAAAAATCTGGAAGTGGTGCAGCGATTAGCCGATGCCGAGAGACTCGGAGGTCCAATGACCTTCAGCTTAGAACAGATTCTTCAATTATTTGCGCTCGCTTGTGAGAAACCGGAAATATCTGGGCGACCGCTGAGTCATTGGAGTGCACGAGAGCTAGCAGATGAAGCGGTCAAACAAGGCATAGTCACCAGCATCTCCCCTCGTCATGTTGGGAGATTGATGGCAGAAGCCGATTTAAAACCGCACCAGTCACAATACTGGTTGAATCCCCCCCCGACCCACAGTTTGATGAAAAAATCAAAGACATCTGTGAGGTCTACCTGAGTGCAATAGAGCGTGCCGAGCGGGGAGAGCGGACGATTTCGATGGATGAGATGACAGGAATTCAAGCCATCGAGCGCAAGTCTGCCGACCGTGGGATGCGTCCCGGCAAACGGGAGCGGCGAGAATTTGAGTATATTCGCCACGGCACCCAAACATTAATCGCGAGTTTTGATGTTGCTCAAGGTCAGGTGGTCGCTGCGACCATTGGCGATACCCGAACTGAGTTGGACTATCTGAGCCACGTCGAACACCTGATGGCTAGTGACCCTGATGCTGTCAAATGGCATCTGGTGATGGATTGTTTGAACACTCATCAATCGGAATCCTTGGTTCGGTTTGTGGCAAAATTTGAAGGGCTGGAGGTTCCTCTCGGGGTGAAAGGGGTATCGGGTATTCTTAAATCGATGCCAACTCGATCCGATTTCTTGCGTGACCCCACTCATAAAATCGTGTTTCACTTCACCCCCAAGCATTGTTCTTGGCTCAATCAGATTGAGATTTGGTTCAGTATTTTGGTTCGTAAGTTACTCAGGCGAGCCAATTTCCTTAGTAAAGCTCAACTCAAAACCCGTCTCCTTGAATTCATCGATTACTTCAATTGCACAATGGCTAAACCCTTCAAATGGACTTATTCGGGCAAAGCATTGAAGAAATAATCAATGGTAGGTTAACTCCCGCCTACGTCTACTAGAGGCATTCCGCAGAGTTCTCACCAATTCCACGTTAGGTCGCGTTGTAATCCACGACTCAACCGAAGGGGCCAAATTCAGCGGTTCAATGCCAGGAGAATTTAATTGGGGTTCGGGGCCATACACCGGCCTCAAAAACTTCACGATGACCCCAGGTGACACCTTCGCCGTCATGGTGATTCCCAATGGCACAATACAAATATCTTACGCCACCCAATTGCTGTGGAATTTATTCCCCGATCGCCGCCCTTTATTCTCCGTCTCCCCAACTAATTCCACCAACAGCGGCTACCAGCTAGCACTCGCCGACATTATAGGTTCGGGCAATACCTTTGCCATTGAAGACGAGCCGGTGGCCCAAACAGACCGCGACTACAATGATATTATCGTCAGCTTTATCGGGGCCACCGGCAGCGCCACCCCAATCGGCAGTGTCATCAACCCAGCCAGAGAATGGCGCCCCACCTCTCTGGGACAGCAAATTATCAGCTACGCTAACAGCTTAGTTCCCAACGATACAACACCGCCCGCGATCGCCGCCACCCTAACCAACGATACCGGAACATCCAACAGCGATCGCATTACCTCCAATCCTACGATCGGCGGTACCGTCACCGACAGCAGCAGCATAGCCAGCTTCCGTGCCGGTTTCGACGACACTCCCATTGCCGAATTCGCCGACATCACTTCCCTCCTGGGCAGCAACGGCAGCTTCACCCTCAGCAGGACCCAACTCGAAACCATCCGCCGCAACCCCCTCAGAGACGGCAACTACACCCTGCGCCTGATTGCCTCCGACTCCGCCGGCAATACCTCAAACACCTTCAGCCTCGATTTCACTCTCGACACCGCCGCCCCCCAAACTGTCCTGCAGACACCAATTTCCGGAGGCAACCACAGCACTACAGCCCGACTCATCGGTACGGCAACCGACACCGGGACAAATCTGTCCAACCTGCAATACTCCGTCGATGGTGGCAGCCTCAATACCCTGAACGCAGACACCAGCGGTAAGTTCGACGACTCGCCTCCGAACTCGCCCCTAGCCGTCGGCAGCCACACTGCGGTTCTAGAAGCAACAGACACCGGCGGCAACCAAACATCTCAAAACATCAACTTCCAGGTCACTAACAGCTTTACCGTCGCCCCCCCACAAACAACAGGTTGGGCAGCAACATCAACAGACACCGTACTCCTGGCCGAACGCAACAGCAAACTCGTCCAAGCCGTAGTACCCGTGCAGCTAGGGCAAGCCACAGGCAGCCGCACCCTGCGGTTCCAACTCAAAGCCGACTTCGACAAAACAGATACAGCTTCAGCAATTGAAGATTTGTTCCAAATTTACCTCGTTTCCCCAAACGACCCCAACCAAACCCTACTAGACGGAGGTACCCCCGGAACCCCGCTATTTTCCCTAGCCGGCAGCAAAGCCGAATTCGTACCCGGACGGGTGCGGTACAGCGGCGACACCGTAGAAATTGATTTGAGCAGTTTGAAAAACAGCAGCAGCGGTAATCTACTGTTCAGATTGACCGACAGCGACACCGATATTGGCAGTACCGTAGAAGTCAGGAACCTCACCAACACCGTCGATGAAGAAGGTACCGCCAGTCCAGTCTTCCTGGCAACGCAGAACAAAACTGCCAGCGGCGGCAGTCTCGATACCGACAACCTGACAGCGGCCCCCAATTTAAAAGTAAATTTCAGTCAGGTACAGTTTGACCCCGCCACCGGCAACTACAAAGCATCAGTACAGGTACAAAATACTGGCAGCCCAGTCAGCCGCAGCGTGGCGGTAGTTTTCCCCGATTTGCCAGCCGGAGTAACCCTGCAAAATCCCGACGGTACCGACAGCAGCGGCAAACCCTACATCAATTTGCGCGGTGCTATTCCGGCCGGGGGACTAGATACTGGGGCTATTTCAGACTCCGTAGAATTAGTCATCAACAACCCCAACTTTCAGAAATTTTCCCTCACCGCTACCGCCATTGCCGATGCCGCCAATCAAGCTCCAAACTTGGCTGCAATTGAGTCCATCGACGTTAAAATCGGAGAGACATTCAAACTGCCGCTAACTGCAACCGACCCCGACGGCGACCCTATTAGCTTTGCCATCAAATCGTCCGCTTCCTTACCCACGGGGAAAATCACCGGCAACGGTACTTTAGAAATTTCTCCCACTCCCGAAGAAATCGGAACCTACAACTTTACGGTAGTCGCTAGCGACGGAGTTTTAGAAACTTCTCGACCTGTTACAGTTAACGTTACCCCTTCGACTGCCGGCCTCACTCGCATTTCAGGAGTAATTCAAAACACCAACCAGCAACCCTTAGAAGGTGTGTTGGTGGGACTCGGCGAATTGCGGGCAATAACAGCAGCCGACGGTTCCTTTGAAATTCTGCGGCTGGAATTTCCCGGTTTGGCGGAACTCGGACTTCCCGAATTAGTGCCGCCAGATACCCTGCAAATTTACGGCGACGGCATTACAGGCGAAGACAACTACCCCTACATTGCCGAAAAACTGCCGTTGTTGTTGGAACACGAAGTTTACTCCAACGTCAACAACGTCATTTCCCGTCCGATTTACCTGCCGCCAATCGACACAGCCAACGGCAAAAACATCAACCCAGCCGCCGACACCACCGTCACCACCGCAGCCATTCCCAAAGCATCGGTATTTGTCAAAGCCGGTTCCCTCCAAGATGCTGAAGGCAACCCCTACACCGAAAACCTCAGCATCACCGAAGTTCCCACAGAATTAACCCCCGCCGCCCTGCCGCCCAACCTGCATACCGACTTGGTAGTCACCATTCAGCCGGGGGATATGGTGTTTACCACTCCAGCCCCTCTATCCTTGCCCAACCGTGCGGGATACTCCGCGGGTACGACGATGGATTTGTGGTCGATTAACCCGACAACGGGCTTCTTCGACAATGTAGGTACGGGTAAAGTTACCGCTGACGGGAGTGCAATAGAAACTGTTTCAGGTGGCATCCGCAACAGCAGTTGGCACTTCTTCGCCCCGCCCGCACCTTCGCCCAAAAATCCGGGTCAAGACCCCCGCAACCCCAAAGACAAGTGCAACGAATGCAAAGCAAAAGGCGGCTTAACCTCTGAAGTAGAAATGCACTCCGGGGCAGTAATCGAAACACACGACCTCGTACCCTATCAGTCAATGGGAGAAACCCGCAGCTTAACTCTAACCTACGATTCTCTCAGAGCAGACCCCAGACCCATTGTCCATTTCGGCTACAATAACGCCCCCGCCGATACAGCCCAAAAATTAGTAGCTAAACTAACCGTAGATGCAGGAAAATTTCAGTATCAAATACCCGGATATTCTGGCAACCAATACAGTTTGACAGGAGGCGAACACTTCTGGTCAATGCCGGATGGCGGAGGTTCCATTGACGCGGCCCTGCAAGTCGATATGAGTGCCTTGCCTTCGGGTCAGTACGACTATACTATTAACAGCGGCATCCGCCGGTTTACGGGTACTATTTTTGCGGGTTCTTCAACCGATACGAAGGATAAGTTAGTTTCAGTCAACACAATTAACAGTCCTTTCGGCAGCGGTTGGGGAATAGCTGGATGGCAGGAATTGGTAGAAAATTCCGACTCTTCATTATTGTTAATTGACGGTGACGGCAGCGAATTGGTATTCGACAAATCAACACTAGCAGGGGGAGGGTATGTATCTCCTCCAGGGGATTTCTCCAAATTGGAGAAACTGACAGACGGCACGTTTCGCCGCACGTTAAATGACAAAACTGTTTACAGTTTCAATGCCGGCAAGCGCTTGGTTTCAGTCAAAGAAGCCAATGGCAACGAGACCAAGTATATTTACGACGGTGCGGGTCAGTTGTCCCAAATAATCGACGCGGCCGGGTTGATTACCAAGTTGACCTATGCAAACGGCAAAGTAAGTCAAATAGAAGACCCGGCTGGACGGTTGACGAAGTTAGAATACGACGCTGCTGGCAACTTGCAAAAGATTGTTGACCCCGATACCAAAGCGCGGACGTTTAGCTACGACAGCGAACGTCACATCACAAAAGAAGTAGACAAACGGGGATTTTCAGAACAAACATTATACGATTTTGCAGGTAGGGCAACAGGGGGAATTCGTAAAGACGGTTCGCAGTTGCAGGTGGCACCGGTACAGGTACAAGGACTTTATCGAAAGGAGGATACAACTAATCCTTTGAATGCGCCTGTAGCTCAACCTTTAGGTGCGGTAGAAGCAAGTTATGCTGATGGTAGCGGTGGGGTAGTTACTCAGATTCTCGACCAAACCGGGCAAGTTGTTTCGGCAAAAGATGGCGGGGGAAATAAGCCTACTTTTGAAAGGAATCCGAATTTGTTGGTGACGAAAAAGACTGACGCGCGGGGCAATACTACCTCTTACGAGTACGATACTAAAGGAAATGTGAAAAGCATTTCTGATTCCCTTTCCGGTACGCCTCAAACACCCCCAAATAACAACGAGGATCAGTTGTTTGCTGCTAAGACTTACTACCCAGTTGGGGCATCTTCTAGTGTAGCAACAATCAAAGATGTCAATGATGATGGAATTCCTGATATTATTACTGCCAATCGTTATAGTAATAATGTATCAGTGCTACCTGGAAATGGCGACGGTACTTTTACTCCTCCAACAAATTACCCTGTGGCAAACCAGCCAACATCTGTAGCTTTAGGGGATGTAAATGGGGACGGCAAAAACGATATCGTTACTGCCAATCCTTATGGGGGTACGAATCCCGATAGCGGTACAGTATCAGTATTATTGGGCGATGGTAATGGTAATTTCGGTACTCCAACCAATTATACAGTAGGTTATGGGGCAGTATCCGTAGCTGTGGGAGATCTCAATAAGGATGGCAAGAATGATATCGTTACGGCAAATGATTCTAGCAATAATATATCAGTGCTTTTGGGCAACAGCAGCGGCTCTTTTTCCCGAACCGATATAACGCTAAATTATCGACCAGAAACCGTAAGTTTGAATGATTTAGATAAGGATGGCAACTTAGATATTATTAGTGCAAGTCGCTATGACACCAATTATTCAACTGGCGGGATGTCAGTATTATTGGGTAATGGTAATGGCACTTTTGCTGCTGAAAATAATTACATGGCTGGTTCTAGGCCAGGGGGCGTAGCTGTAGGAGATATCAATAAAGATGGCAGAAATGATATCGTTACGGCTAGTTCAGGTAGCGGAGAATCTGTTGCATCTGTATTATTGGGTAACAGCAATGGTTCTTTCGCTGTGGCAACTAATTACCCACTTAGGTCTAATATTTATCCTGAATCTGTAGCTATAGGGGACTTGGATTTAGATGATGATTTAGATGTCGTTGTTTCCGGCAGCGGGTACGGTTACGAGAGTGTCATGTTAAATAATGGCAGTGGTATCTTAGCAAGTCCAACTGATAATAGTAATCCTGTTGGTGGTACATACCAGCCATCTGTGGCATTAGAAGACGTTGACTCAGATGGCGACTTGGATATGGTCTTGGTTAGTTATAACGGCGTTTCTGTAAGTCTCAATAATACTGTGAGAAATGAACAGGGAGGAGGTACTGGCAAACGCAGCTTTACTTACGACCCAGTTTTAAATCAAGTAACCAGCGAAACTGATGAATTGGGCCGCCAAACTCTTTACGAAATTGACCCGCTTACTGGTAACAGAATAAAAGTGACAAACGTAGTAGGCGCTGTTGGCGACAGCGATGATGTTGTTACTAGCTATACCTACACGAATAAAAATTTAATTGACATTGAAACTGACCCCAACGGACGGGTGACAGATTACGATTATAACGATAAAAACCAGTTGGTTAAGATTACTGTTGCTAAGGGAACTCCTGATGAAGCGATGCAGCAGTTTGAGTACGATGCTGCGGGCAATCAAAAGGCAGTAGTTGATGAAAATGGCATCCGCACTGAGTACGAATACGATGCGATGAATCAGTTGAAGAAGACGACGTTTGCTAAGGGGACTCCTGATGAAGCGGTGCAGCAGTTTGAGTATGATGCTGCGGGAAATCAGACGGCAACAATTGATGAGAATGGGAACCGTACTGAGTCTGAGTATAATATCATGAATCAGTTGGTTAAGGTTAAGGCTCCAGACCCGGATGGCAGCGGGCCTTTAAGTTCGCCCGTGACGAGTTATGAGTATGATAAGAATGGGAATCAGGTATTAATGCTTGACCCGTTGGGAAGGAAGACTGAGTATCGGTATGACAGTCGGAATCGGTTGGTTGAGACGGTTAATCCTGACGGTTCTAAGGAAAAGATGCGGTACGATTCGGATAACAATCAGACGGCGAGTTTTGATGCTAAGGGGAATCGGACAAATAAGGTTTATGATGCACGGGGTCGGTTAATTCGGGAGGTTGACCCTAGTGATAAAGTTACTCGCTTTGAGTACGATGTTGCTAATCAAATGGTGGCTCAAGTTGATGCGAATAGTAGCCGAACTGAGTACAAGTACGACGACTTGGGAAGAAGAACGGATGTGACTGAAGGGGCAACGACTGCTGTTGCCAGTACCAGCAAAACCGAGTACGATAAGGTTGGCAATGTTACTGCTGAAATTGACGGGAACAATAACAAGACTCAATTTGTTTACGATGCCAGAAATCGGCAGACCCAAATCACTGATGCTTTAACTCCATCTGGAACCACCACCACAGAATACGATAAAGTCGGCAATGTCACATCTATCAAAGACCCGGTAAATAATACGACTCAATTTGTTTACGATGCCAGAAATCGGTTAAAATCGGAAACGAATCAATTTAGTAAGACTCGTGCTTTTGAATACGATAAAGTTGGTAATCGAACTCGAATTACTGACCGCAATAATCGCGTGCGTTCCTTTACTTACGATGCACTAAATCGGGAGACGGCAGAAAATTGGCTGAATAATACTGGCAATCCAATTCGGACAATTACCTCTACTTACGATGCAGCTAGTCAGTTAACATCTGTAAAAGACCCCGATTCCACTTACCAGTTTAGTTACGACCCGAAAGGACGGCAAATTGCTGTCGATAATACGGGGACTCCAGGGGTCCCGAATGTTCTGTTAAACTACACCTACGATGACGAAGATAATCTGCTGTCTGTTAGCGATACGATTAACGGTGCAGCTAAGGGGAATACTGCTTATACTTACGACACCCTAAACCGGGTTAGCCAAGTTACTCAAAGCGGTAATGGTGTGGCATCGAAACGGGTAGATTTCGGTTACGATAATATCGGTCAAATCAAGTCGGTGAATCGTTATTCGGATTTAAGCGGCAGTCAGTTGGTGAGGGGAACTACCTACACTTACGATGCTAAGAATCGTTTGGACGTTCTGAGTCACGGGAGTGGGGTTTCTTATGACTTCGATTACGACAATGGGAATCGGATTACGAAGATTGCGGATGTTGATGAGGTAACTAATTACACCTATGACAAGAACAACCAGTTGACTGTTGCCGACCATTCTAATAGTAATCAGCCGGATGAAGGTTTCAGTTACGATGCGAATGGAAATCGGACTAATTCTGGATATCAGACGGGAACTAATAATCGGTTGAATTCGGATGGGACTTTTAATTATGTTTACGATGATGAAGGGAATCTGATTCGGAAAACTGAGATTGCGACAAATAAGGTAACGGAGTATCAGTGGGACTATCGCAATCGGTTGTTGGGGGTTGTTGATAAGGATGCTGCGGGGAATGCCGTTGGGAATGTAGGGTTTAAGTATGATGTGATGAACCGCCGGATTAGTAAGAAGGTGGGGAATGCGGAGACTCGGTTTGTTTATGACAGGGATAACGTGCTGTTTGATTTTGCAGTAAATGCGTCGAATCAACCTGTTTTGGACAAGCGGTATTTGTTTGGGGCTGGGGTTGACCAGATTTTAGCGCAGGAGAGTGCTGGGGGGAGTGTTTTGTGGGCTTTAACCGACCAGTTGGGGACGGTTAAAGATTGGGTGAATAATAGCGGGAGTGTGGTAAATCATGTGGGGTATGATGCGTTTGGTGGGGTGGTGTCTCAAAGCAATCCGGCGTTTGGTAGTCGGTATGGGTTTACGGGGCGGGAGTTTGATGGTGAGACTGGGTTGTATTATTATCGGAGCAGGTATTACAATCCGGGAATAGGGCGGTTTATTGGCGAAGATGCGATCGGGTTTGAGGGTGGAGATGCCAATTTATATCGGTATGTGGGGAATAATTCCATTAACTCAGTTGACCCATCAGGATTTTTAGTATGGGGGGTATACAATCGAGGTAATAAGCAGCTACTACTCACCGATGCAAGCCAAAGAAGTGCTCCTATTATTGTAAATGTGTTTTCTGGAAAAGATGAAGCTAAAGATCAACCTCAACTTGAGAGTGTACCTGATAAAGGTCCCATTCCTAAAGGTAGGTATGAAATTCTCGAGCATACAACGCAAAATTGGTATCGTTTAGACCGACTTGATTCTAAACCCAGGAATGATAGAGATGATGATTTATATGGTCGGGGAGCATTTAGACTACATCCTGGAACTCTTTCCTTAGGTTGTATCACCATTCCCAACAACACAGAAAAAGGTCGAAACGATTGGGACAAAATAAAAAATATGCTGGATCTAACTGAAACTGAATTAGTTGAAGATAATCTTGGAAGAGCAGCATTTCTCCTCTCTTTTATTGGTCGAGGACCAAAGCTGAAAAAATATGGAGAGATTTTTGTGGAATGAATAGACGAAGTTTTGTAGCTGTGTTTTATTATTTTTGTTTGCTGTCTTGTCAATCAAAATTGCCACCTCATAGCGATTCTGACAGTTTTTTTAGTGAAGAAGAACCAAAGTCAACCCATCTTTTTCCTATAAAAATAAGGAGCAATGGAGGAGGTTTCAAAGCTGGCTATATTAATCAAAATGGGAGGATTGTTATTGAAGCAAAATTTGAGGAAGCCAACTATTTTAGAGAAGGATTGGCAATAGTTAAGCTACGCGATAATAAGTTTGCCTACATCAACACAACCGGAAAAATAGTTATTTCACCATCGCCAGATTGGAAATTGTTTGATTTTTATGAAGGATTAGCACGTGTAATAGTCGATCGAAAATATGGCTACATAGACAAAAGAGGGAAGATAGTAATTTCTAGCCAATTTATTGAAGCTAACTCTTTCTCTGAAAAACTGGCAGCCGTGAAAATTGGCAATAAGTGGGGTTATATAGATAAAGATGGTAAAACTATTATAACGCCACAATTTATTGAAGCTAACTCTTTCTCTGAAAAACTGGCAGCCGTGAAAATTGGCAATAAGTGGGGTTATATAGATAAAGATGGTAAAACTATTATAACGCCACAATTTATTGAAGCTAACTCTTTCTCTGAAAAACTGGCAGCCGTGAAAATTGGCAACAAGTGGGGTTATATAGATAAAGATGGTAAAACTATTATAGCGCCACAGTTCGATCGAGCTTTCGGATTTAGCAATGGACTTGCATTAGTTACTATTGGTAATAAGCAAAGTTACATTGCACCAACAGGAAAAATAATAGTACCGCTAAATTTTTCGGCGGTAGAATCTTTTACTGATGGATTAGCACTCGTAAAAATAGATCAAAAATGGGGCTACATTGACCTAGAAGGCAAAATAGCTATTCCACCGCAATTTGATGAAGCTATTTCATTTGAAGGGGGATTAGCATCGGTAATAATTAATACTTTTTGGTCTTATAAGTATGGCTATATTGATAAAAAAGGAAAATGGGTTTGGAGTTCTTTATATTGAGATTGAGATTTGAAAACACGAGTTCAGACAATTTGCTGTCTGTCAGCGATACAATTAACGGTGAAGCCAAAGGTACGACTGCTTACACCTATGACAATTTAAACCGAGTCAGCCGCATCACTCAAAGCGGTAACGGCGTGGCGTCAAAACGGGTAGATTTCGGTTACGATAATATCGGTCAGATCCAATCAGTTAACCGTTATTCCGATTTGAACGGCAGTCAGTTGGTGAGAGGAACTACTTACACATACGATGCTAAGAATCGTTTGGATGTTCTCAGTCACGGTAGCGGAGTTTCTCACGATTTGGATTACGATAATGGGAATCGGATTACCAAGATTACTGATGCAGATGGGTTTACTAACTACACCTACGACAAGAACAATCAGCTAACAGTTGCCGACCATTCTAACAGCAACAAGCCGGATGAAAGTTTCGGTTACGATGCCAATGGCAATCGGAATAGTTCGGGATATCAGGCGGGAACCAACAATCGGTTGAATTCTGATGGTAAGTATAATTATACTTACGATGATGAAGGTAATTTGATAAGTCGGACTGAGATTGCGACCAATAAGGTGACGGAGTATCAGTGGGATTATCGGAATCGGTTGGCGGGGGTTGTTGATAAGGATGCTGCGGGGAATGCAGTGCAAAATGTAGGGTTTAAGTACGATTCTCAGAATCGGAGAATTAGCAAGAAAGTGGGGAATGCAGAAACTCGGTTTGTGTATGACAGGGATAATGTACTGTTTGATTTTACAGCTTCAGGGACGAGTCAGCCTGTTTTGGACAAGCGGTATTTTTATGGGAGTGGTGTTGACCAACTTTTAGCGCAAGAGAATGCTCAGGGAACAGTTTTGTGGGCTTTGAGCGACCAGTTGGGGACGGTTAAAGATTGGGTGAATAATAGCGGGAGTGTGGCGAATCATGTTGTTTATGATGCGTTTGGTGGGGTGGTTTCTCAAAGCAATCCGGCGTTTGGGAGTCGGTATGGGTTTACGGGGCGGGAGTTTGATGCTGAGACTGGGTTGTATTATTATCGGAGTCGGTATTATAATCCGGGGATAGGACGGTTTATTGGGGAGGATGCTGTTGGGTTTGATGGTGGGGATGCTAATCTTTATCGGTATGTGGAGAATAGTCCTATTGATAGAATAGATCCTCTGGGTCAATGGGGGATAGTGTTTTTTCAAATACGTGTAATATTATACGAGGATAATGGCATTAAGTTTGCCACTAATATAGAAGATATCGTAAAGGCCCGCCAACAAAACCCTCTAATTTTCGTAAGAAGAGATATCACGAATGCTTTTATAGGTTATTTCTTTGCGGAGACAGGTACTAAGGCAACCAAAAGATCCCCTGATTTTAAAAGAGGTGATAACAGAGGACATATTGTAGGTAAACAATTGGGAGGTCAAGGTGATAACCTTAACAATCTTTTTGCTCAAAATGGAAGATCAAACCAAAGATGGAGAATTCTTTTTGAAAATCCTGTTAGAAAAGAACTAGACAAAAAAAACTCACCAGGTTGTCCTCCTGTCAACGTCAACTACACAGTTAGTTTGCAGTATGATAGACCTAGGACTTTAAGACCTAGTAGTTATTCAGGACAAGCATTTTTTACGGATGGTAGCCTAATAAATGCTGGTCCTTTGCGTAATCCCTAGTAACACATTTTAGGATCTAGTTACAATACTGTATGATAGAAAAATGGCAAGATCTACTCGCAGAGTTAGAAGTTTTTGAAAATGATGAAGGTTCAGAAATCTGGAATGAAGAAAAACTTCAAGCATTTGAATTTGAAACTGGCATCACGTTACCTGCTGACTACAAAACATTTTGCCAAGTATTTGGGACAGGATTATTTGGTGAGTACATGAGAATTTATTGTCCTAATCTTGAGATGTCTAATTTATTGCTGAACAGTATTAAAGATGAAATCAATAAATTTCCAGATCCAAGACATGAGAAGATATTGAAGGTGACCTCACTGAAAAAGTTACTTGATTCTGCTTTGATTTTTGGCGATAGCCCTAGCGAGGATGTAGTCTTTTGGGATCTCAGAACTTATGACAAAGTAGATAAAAACTATGATATATACATAGCCAATAGTGATTGCTTTAATGGGGAAGTTCATAAGATAGGTAGAGATTTTTATGAGTTTGTGCGTGATTTTTGTCTCGGAATGAAGTCTTATGAAGTTCTCCCAGACTCGATGCGCCCGTCACCTCAAGAGCTGATCCTTACCTTTTCTCCTTTTAATTCGCAAGTAAATTTTATGGATGATGAATGTTAGATGCAAAATCTTTCTCCGCGCCAATATTTATTAGATGAATACTTTAAGTATTTGCACTTACCCTCTCAACCTGTCTTGTCGCCTCCTGACCGATCGCAGAAAATAGAAGAGAAAGAACAACGAGAGCAAGAACAGGCAGTCAGAGAAAAAAATTATTATGCTTTTTTTAGATATCTGAGAACCTTTAAAGGTCATTCTGCTCCTGTTTATTCAGTCCTATTCAGTTCCGATGGCAAGACTCTCGTTAGCGGGAGTGCTGACGGTATTATTACAGTCAGGAACTTAAATGGCGATCGGGAGCACCACACTCTGATAGGACATATTCAAGCAGTGATATCACTTGCCTTTAGTCCTGATGGGAAAACCCTCGTCAGTGGCAGTGCAGACAGCACTATAAAACTTTGGAATTTCAATACTGGTCAGGAAATCCAATCCCTCATCGGTCATGTCAGTTCGGTGATTTCTATAGTAATTAGTCCTGATAGCAAAACCTTAGTAAGTAGTAGTGCTGATACTACTATAAAACTTTGGGATTTAAGCACTGCTCAAGTAAAGAGTAACCTCATCGGTCACGCTAATTCGGTGCTTTCTGTAGCCATTAGTCCTGATGGTCAAACTCTAGTAAGTGGCAGTGCAGATGCTACAGTTAAACTGTGGGACTTAAGAACAGGTCAAGAAATTCGCACTTTAGATGAAGGGGGCGGTTTTGTCTTTGCCGTTTGTTTTCATCCTCACGAACCAATACTTATCAGCGTCCATGAAAACAGAACGATTAAATTGTGGAATTTGTTGAGTGGAGAAGTAATTCGTAGCATACCTACATCTGAGATGGTAGTTTCAGTAGCGATTAGTCCTCATGGAAAAACTCTTGTAGGTGCAAGTGGAAGTTCGCCGATGTGGGTGATTGGTATGTGGAATTTGGATACCGGAAAAATGATTAGTTCTTTCCGCGGCTATGATGGCCCTATTTACCATCAAGATATTGTTTACACGGTAGCTTTTAGTCCCGACGGGCAAACACTAGGTAGCGGAAGTAAAGACACTACTGTCAAGCTTTGGGGAGTTCCACCGCCTATTAATATTGAGTGATGGGGAGCGATATTGACTGAAAATGCGATAGCCACAGCTACTTTTCAAGAATTTATTTTTTCGTTCGCGTATTTGTGTGATGATCGCCCATCAAAGAATGTTAACGAAAGACAAAGACTGGAAAAATATCGCGCATTTGTGCGATTGTACTTACAGAAATATTATCACGGGTGATTGCACTATCAATTTTTCTCAACAAATGCTAACATTTATTTAGTCAGAAAATCTGCCTTCAAACCTCTGCATAAAAACATCAAAGCATTTTAGCATTTTACTAATTTGATCGACCTGCGACTGCTTGGAATTCCCCAATGACCTCCTCAATCTCCATCATTACCACCACCTACAACCGAGAACAATACCTCAGCGCCGCCATAGAAAGCATTCTCGCCCAAACCTACCCCAACTTTGAACTGATAATTTGGGACGATGGTTCCACCGACTCCAGTCTCACTATCGCCCGCAAATACGCACAGCAAGACGCGCGAATTCAAGTAACAGCCGCCCCCCACCAAGGCAGAGGAATTGCTCTCAAAGCCGCTCATACACTGTGCAAAGGAACATACATAGGTTGGGTAGACAGCGACGACTTGCTCGCACCCACCGCCCTCCAAGAAACCGCAGCCGTATTAGACGTACAGCCAGAAATCGGAGTAGTCTACACCGATTGTCTAACGATCGATGAAAAAACTCAAGTAAAAGGACTAGGACACCGCAGCCAAATACCCTACTCTCCAGACAGGCTGTTAGTAGACTTTATGACCTTCCACTTTCGCTTATTTCGCCACCAATTATACGATAGGATAGGCGGCATCAACTCCGAATTCAACCGCGCTGAAGATTACGATTTCTGCCTGCGACTCTCAGAAATTACCCAATTCTATCACCTCAACAAACCTCTTTACTACTACCGCCGACATTCCCAGCATACAGTTCAACAGCAACTCGACCAAATTCTTGAATCTCAGTCAGCTATTGCACAAGCGCTTCAAAGACGTGGATTGAGCGAAAGATTTGAATTAGAAGTAGATATCGTCAGTCGATTTTTTCTGTACAAACGCCAGCCCAAAGAAACAAGTTGAGCAGGACTAAGTTATCTTTAGTTAGTATAAAGTGCAACGTGCATCGCCCTTATCATCAATTCTTCAATCCCAAATCCCAAATCTAAAATCTAAAATCTAAAATCGCTTGTATGACTCCCATCTCCATTGTCATGACAGTCTACAACCGAGAACGCTACCTCAAAGCTGCCATAGAAAGCGTTCTCGCTCAAACTTACCCTAACTTTGAACTCTTAATTTGGGACGACGGTTCCACAGATAACTCTCTCAATATAGCCCGTAACTACGCCAAACTTGACCCCAGAATCAAAGTCCTCGCCGCCGAACACCGAGGTTCGGGCTATTCCCTAATGGCCGCCATTAGAGAAGCCACATTTCCTTACTTTGGCTGCGTGGATAGCGACGATTTGCTCGCCCCCAAAGCACTAGCAGAAACAGTTCCTATTTTAGATGCAAATCCTCAAGTGGGAGTTGTTTACACCAACTATTTACTCATCGACGAAAACGACTGCGTTGGCGACGAAGGCCCTCTCTGCCAAATCCCCTATTCGCCAGAGCAACTGTTAGTAGATCCGATCGTTTTTCACTTTCGGTTAATCCGCCGTTCGGCTTACAATAATTGTGGCGGTGTTAACCCAAAATTTGCCAGTGCTGTCGATTACGAATTGTGCCTGCGGCTGAGTGAAGTTACAGAAATTAGAAAAATCAACAAACCGCTTTATTATTACCGCATCCACCAGCAAACCGTTTCTCGCCAGCATCGGGCAGAGCAAATAATATTATGCCGCACCGCTGTCGAACAGGCGCTTCAACGCCGCGGACTTGCTGACAAATTGGAGTTGGGAGTAGAACTTGTCGGTCAATTTCGCTTGCGCCCGAAGCAAGTTAATGATAAAATAGATAGGAGTAAGTTTTCGAGCGCGGATGCTAATTCACCCAACAGCCAGTCAAGCATTTTTTTAGACGCTAAGGCTAATTCACCCAGCAACAAATCGACCGTATCAAGTCCGATTTTTGTAATAGGAGCCGAACGTTCGGGGACAACTCTCCTGCGTTTAATGCTAACAGCGCATCCAGATATCTGCATTCCCCCTGAAAGTCTGTTCTTTGTTGCCCTAGAGTCAAAATACGGTGCTGTCAACGACTTACTGCCTCAAATTAAAATTTTTTTAAATGACCTTTACAACAACAATTTTCACAGGTTTGGGGAGTGGAATGTTGACCCACAGCTTTTATTAGATAACTTGACAAATAACAAGCAATTAAGTTACGCTCAAGCAGTTTCTACAGTTTATCAAACTTACCGCCAGCAGTTTGACCCGACAGCTTCGGTTTGGGGAGACAAAAATCCTTTTCACATTTATCAATTAGGAAAAATCAGGAGATATTTTCCGGGTGTTAAGGTGATTTTGATTGTGCGAGATTTTCGGGCTTGTTACAGTTCTATCAAAAAATTAGTAGCAAAAGAGCAAGAAAGGGGGGAAGTGTGGCCGGGGATAAAAACGGTAGCGGGACTGACGCACCAGTGGAATCAAGTTGTTAAAATTATCGAAAAATACCATCAAAAATGGGAGCAATTTTATTTAGTTTCTTACGAAGATTTGGTAAGTGAGCCATCAGCACAGTTAGCTAAAATCTGCAAGTGGGTTGGGGTGGATTTTCAGGAATTAATGCTGGAATTTTATCACAAAAATGCCGAGTCAGGTTTAGTTCCGCCGAGTCAGATGGTGTGGCATCCCAATACTTTAGAGCCGGTTGGGAGTGACAGAATTAATGCTTGGCAAGATGAGTTGAGTGTTACTGAGTTGGAGACTATTGAGTTGATGAATTGGAAAAATTTGGAAAAGCTTGGATATAAATGTACTTCATTATTTTAGCAAGCAACTTGATGGGCAATTTTTATCAATTCAGGCGCTCTGCTGTTCCGAATTCAATCAAAAAAAATTTGCCCATTGGTGAATAGTACCAGTGATGTTATGCTCGATGGCGGTTTTGCCTCACCTCAGCAGCGCTTGCATCAATACCAACAATATCAACGAACCAGACTGCGATCGCCCCCCCTGGAGAGTGCTGAGTTCCGCCCTTTTCTCAGCCTCGCCTTGCCTCAACCGCCGCATTAAGAAATACCCCCGACCGATGCAGCAATGCAGTATTTGTGGCAAACTCTGTGGTGTCGGGTCGGTATACACGCCTGCATGAAGATAGAGGGACACGGGCAAGCAAAAATCCTCACTCAAGAGGAAATCGAACTGTTGTTTAACGATGGTTTGCAGAGCGATCGCGACCGCGCCGTGTTCGGTATTTGCCTCTACGCCGCCTGCCGAGTAGCGGAAGCCTGCAGCTTGAAAGTCATCGATGTTTTCACTCCAGCGGGTGCCATCCGCTCAGAAATGGTCATCCGCAAAGGCAACACCAAAGGCAAGCTCGGCACCCGCACTATCCCGATCATCCAAGAGCTGAGGCTGCTGTTGGAAACTTACGAACATCCCGATCACCCCTACCTGTTCCCCAGCCGCCACCTCAACCACCGCTGGAAGCACGCGAACCCGGAATCCGCCTCTCACTTGTTCCAGAAAGCTTGCGAGAAAGTTGGCATCATCGGCGCCTCTACCCACAGCTTGCGGCGGACGGCATTGACCCAGATGAGCAACGCCGGGATTCCGCTGCGGATTATTCAAGAAATCAGCGGCCACCGCAACCTCGAACAGTTGCAAAAATATCTAGAAGTGCGACCCGACCAAGTGCGCGGGGCCGTCTCTGCACTCTCTACCCTTTCCTACGTCAGGAAATCCACTTATCCTGATTCAGCTCCCCCAAGCCCAGAAAATCCGTTGCCCCCTCACCAACTGTCACAAGCCCTCACCGATTCTACCTGCGAAGAAATTCCCGAATGGTGACGGTCGCTTTTTCCCCCAAAAGCAGAAGCGCTCCTGACGCTTTGCTACACTTGTCGGTCGCTTTCTTTCCCAAGGCAGAAGCCCTCACCCCTGGATTTGTTAAAATCGTTGGTCCACGCGAGAGCGGGTGCACCTACAAAACCGGCTCAAAGGAGAATTGACAGGCGATGTGGCTAAAATTTGGTGTTGCTCTCAGTGGCTCCCTGACGGGCATCGATGATGTTGCGCGCGGAAAAACTAACCTTGCGTGCCTTTACTGTGGCGGCTCTCTCACAGCGAAAAAGGGGTCAGTGAAAGAACATCACGCAAGCGCACACTCTTGAGACTTGCAAGCCCGTGTCACAGCGGATTAAAACCAAAGCGTTTCCCGCGCTTCCCCTCTACGAGCATTTCAACATCGAACTCAAGGGTGAGGAACTAGAACAACTAAAAGTGCTGTGGAAAGAGTACGGAGCCCAAAACCGACCGATTCCCAAAGACTTGGTAAACGAGCGGTGGGAACTCAAAGGATTGCTGGAATCGTCGGGCGATCGCTTGTACCAGTTTACCGACTTGGGTAAAATCCCAGTTGGTGCATTGCCCCTGGCGTTGTTCAACCGAGTCCAAGAACCCTTGCTGTTGTCGGAGTTAGTGAAGTTAGAAGGTTCTGTAGAGATTGCTGAAGCTGCGGGTTTATCTTGTTTGGAAGAACGACGGGCTGATTTGCTGATTACCCTTGCGCAGCTTCGTCGGATTCTAATCAATTCGCTCTACTTTTTAGAGGTGAAAGCTGACGGCAACATTTTCTACAAGATTGGCGTTACTACTCGTCAGATTGAGGAACGGATAGCCGAAGTGCAGCGGGATGTGAGAGCGCATTACTCGGATGTAGTGGTAAACCTGCTGGGACGCGAGGGAACACCGGGGGAATGTCGAGCTGTACTTCAAACATCGGTATCAACCCTTTAACTACCGGATTGGGAAGCTGACGGAGTATTTTGTGTTTCCGAACGTCAAGGTTCTGCTACGGGATTTGTATGGGATGGAGCCAAAAGTTTTGAGTCGCGGCAGTTTCGCGGGGAAAATTAAGTATTATCAATACGAGAGCGTGCTGGCTATTGGAAAGTAGCAATCGCGTAAAAAGTGCGTGCCTGCGTGCTTGCTACAAATCATCCGCACCGCCCCCAGTCAAGGCATAGATTGCGCCGTTTGACCTGAGGAGGCTCGCATTACTTGGAGGCTCGCGCCGCCTTGATAAGTAGCCCAACAAAGGTTGTTGCAAGCAGCCACTACCTTCACAATAGGTCGAACGATCGATTTTGTCGTTTCAATTCTACCTAGATAATCAGGGGAACAAATTCAATGGCAAAAAAAGCAAAAAAGCTCTGGCTTTCTTCTTCTCCCAAACAGTCTAAACCTACAGTGCCTGATACTGAGAAACAATTAATCGCACAAAAATGTAATGAGTTAATTGAAACAGAATTTAAGCCCAAATATATCGACTCTCCACCCACCGACCATGATTTCAACTATCGAACGGATATCTTTGGCAAGTGGTATCGCAACTATTTTTACTTCTGCTCAACTTATAATTGTCCAAGTCCGAGGGCGATTTCCCCGTCTTTTGAGTCTCGCTCCGCCCGCTTAGAATATGTTGGGCAAGATTGTTTTAATGTTGCCTACATGAGACATACGGGGCAATGGTGGGAAATTCTGCATGGTTTGTCTTTAGAAGAATGTTTATCGGAAATTAGAAACAATCCCCTGTTACATCCTTAATCGTTGCTCTAATTGGCGAGCGTTCTTTTAATTATCGAATTGGCTCTCCTGACGGAGTATTTCGTGTTTCCTTTCGGTCAAACTTGTGCTGAATGATTTGTACGGGATGAAACCCAAAATGCTGAGTGATGTTGAGTTGGAGGCGATTGTGTGGGCGAGCGTAAAAAGTAGCAGTTCCTTTGTCATCACCGATCGATCCGATGCCCGCGCTCTGGTTGCCAACACCCGATCGATTGGGATGCAGTACCGCAAACTTGAGATGGGGTACTGGCGTTTTGATTCCAATAACCAAGCCTCTACCGGGCGTTTCTTAGCCTTTCTTTACCTCATGTCCTCGGAAAATCAGTATCTCGGCTACGGCATCTGAGAGAGGTGGATGCGTGTGGGTTTGCCTCTAAGTGCAGAATTGCGTTAAGTGCGAAACTCAGCAGTGTAGTATAAACTGTATTATACTAAGACAAAACTCCGAAGATTTTTATATGAATGCTGCTAATTCGGTTCCGAGCAATCATCTTCCTAAACCCACACTTTATTTAGGTCAGCATCCCAATCAGCCCATACAACTGTACCGAGGCTTCGCTGAGTTGATTAAAGGCGAACAGGTCATTGAAGGTCAAGCAACTACAATCTTTGGGTGGTTCCCGTCTCCGTGCGTTAAGTTTGAGTTCACTCATTTCACGCCCGGCGCGAATTGATTGGGATGACGTTACTCTGAAACTGACAGAGATTGGCATCACCGTGAAAGTTCGCATTTCACAGACAACAAGTTGGGGAAACCATAGGTCTATAATATCGGGCTATCCCTGCGAAGCAATTGTTAAAGGCAAGGGTCACGAATTAACTTCCTTAGTGTTTCACTTACCTAACTTTCCGTTTTTCGACATTTCCAACACGTGGAGAATGAGTGACGAAGAGGAAGAAGAACTAGAAGGTTGGTTGGAATCGGTATTTGACGGGCAGTTTGTCTTTCAGACTGGAGATTGGCGGATAGTATTAGCAACTCTTCCCGAAAATTGGGATACCCACGAGTTGCTTCAGTCTCAAGGCGGCTATAGCCTAACCCATATCTGCAAACTGGAGCGGTTAGAACGAAACCCCTTCTCAATGGACGATGCCCGCGACCTGTTAGAAGCATTTTCTTATTACCTTTCATTTGCCAGAGGACTGTGGTTGGCTCCCATGCTGATTGCTGGTTTTGATGCCGGAGGGACGCAGGTTTTTGAGGAATGGTCTGCTTGCCGTGCCGACTCTTGGCAAAACACTGATATGTGGTTTTCAACGGATTCAACCGATCTAGTTGAAACCTTTCCCGGTTTTATGCAGCGGTGGCAGGATAAAAATTGGCGGGAGTTAGTGCAAGACTCTATTCACTGGTATGTGGAGAGTAAAAAGCAAGCTGGAGGAGTAAATGGTGCGATCGTTTTGCAGCAAGCAGCATTAGAACGACTGGCATGGGTTTTTTTGGTGGAAGATAAACGCAGCCTCAGTCAATATGGGTTTCAAAAACTCCCAGCCGCCGATGAAGTGAGACTATTGCTGTCATCTTTGGGGATAGACTTAACACTTCCCGTGGGCTTAACTAACTTAATTCAGCTAGCGAACAAGCAAAATTGGGCGGACGGCCCGCAGGCGATAACTGAAATACGGAACGCCATCGTTCATCACAACCCGAAAAATCGCCATAAAGGATGCGGAGCTTCGCAAGAAATCGGAGTGGAGGCATGGAGTCTCGGTCTGCAATACCTGGAGATTGTCCTGCTAAAGCTGTTTGATTATCCCTATCTTTAGCTCTCTCGCGCTTGATGCCCGCCGACTCGATCGTTCGGAGCAATCGCACTGCGGGCATCAGAAATATATAAGCAACCAAAGTTTTAAAAGAAGGACAAAGACTGTGGTCAAACAGAAAAACAAACCTTGGGAGGAAAGATGGGAAACTATCAGGTCGATTGGGGGAGGCGGGCAAGGAGATACTTTTCTCGTCAAACCTAAAGATTCTCCCACGAACGATCGTCCTGGGGTATTAAAAATACTCAAAAACCAGAAAGATCCTGAAAGGCGCAAGAGAATGCACAGAGAGGTCGCTGCGTTAAGTACCCTCGATTGCCCCGGCATCCCGCGATTAATTGAATCGAATTCAGACCAATTTGCTGCCGATGTTCCGCTTTACATGGTTGCTGAGTTTGTTGAAGGAAAAACGCTTTCTGAAATCCTAGAGCCCACTCAACCTATGGGGATTGCGGATGCTGTTAATCTTGTTTTGAAACTTCTAGAGACTATACAATACTGTCACAATCTTGGGATTGTACACCGAGATATCAAACCGGACAACATTATCATCCGACGCGATGACATTAACGATCCGGTTGTCATAGATTTTGGCATTTCATTTAACGAATCCGATGCTGGCAATACTATTTTGACGCCCGCTTGGCAGCAACTGGGAAACAGATTTTTAGCGCTTCCCGAACTTCAGGTAAACAGCAGCATGCAGCGCGACCCCAGAGCGGATATCGCGCAATGCTGCGGGATTTTGTTTTTTGCGATCGCCGGCTCGCCTCCTGTCACTTTGCTCGACTGCGAAGGAAGAATGCCCCATCAAAGACCGGAAAGTCAAAAAGCTTTGGCGAGGCAGCCAGACGGTTGGCTGGCTAAAATTAATAGAATTTTTGACAGAGCATTTGAATTTCAAATAGACTACCGATGGCAATCAATACCGGAGCTACAACAAGCATTAATAGCTTGCATTTCTGCAAGGGATAACGCTCGCAATGCCGAACAATATATCGCTCAAATCCAAAATAAAGTATCAACTTCATCTGATTACGCCCGACGCCAGTCTTTTAAAGAACTTGCTCAACAGCTCGTTAAGGAGCTTTATAACGTAAGTCGAACTGTTGCAGGCGAACTTGGCAAAGGCTTTGGTACAATTCACGATGCAGAGGCAATAAACTTAAAAAGTCGCGGTATTGCTCGGGTTAAAATAGACTGGGCTAAACTAAGGTTCTCGCAAAGTCACGGCATTACCAACGAATTTTTACCAAATAATTTTAGTCCTAAATTTACAGGAACTGCAACAGGAAACGAACTCGTTTTGTTGGCAGAGGTAAATGGAGAGAAAGTTGAACTCTTAAGAACTCCTTTAAACGGCGAGCCTGACTTTACTGCTTTTAGCGAACATCTCCGGCTTTTCTATCTTGAAGGAGTGAGAAAATTAATAGGAGCTTGAGCTGTAGCGCCATTCGATCTCGCCGCCAATTCCAGTTTGTGACAAACCCAACCAAACCTCCAACCCGCCCCATCATGCCCAAACTTCCCGAATGCGATGGCTGTCTCCTCGCTCGGGGAGCAATCTCCCCCTAGTCTGTGCCGTCCGAAGTCCTCCACTTTATCCCGAATTACCTAATGAATCAAAAAATCCCTGAAATATACGAGCAAATTGCCCAACTTATAGCTAGCTTGCCCAGCTCACGCCTCCTACAGCAAGCTAAGACACCAGCTCAGATAGAGGAATGGCACAAAGCAAGACAAAACCAGATTCTTTTGGCGCTCGTGCTGGAAATCTAAGTGGCTTGTTCAGGACTATTACCCGCTTGAGGAAGCTGTAAAACGGCAAGAGATTTCTCAACGAAAAGCTGAGTTAATGAACTCCTGCGTTAATGAGTACAAATCTCGGTGGGAGCTTTGCAAAGTTGCTGAAAAATATGTCAAAAAACTCCACACCGAGATTCAAAAGTTGACGGTTTATGTGGAGAAATTTCCCCAACCATTCGCCCACTTCTGGTACAAATTTTTTCACCTAGTCAGCCTGCAACAGTATCCATTTCAATCAGCCTACGATTTATTTGCAGAGACTTTAAAAGAAGACGCGGCTCTCTGGAACTTACGGTGATATTTTTACATAATCAGAAAAACAAGCTAATACGCGCTCTCGAAAATTGTTAAAGTTAGAAAAGCCATATCCTTGTCGCATAATCAACTTGATTCGATTGTTTATCCCTTCCATGACTCCACTTGTTGTACGATTAACAAAGTAGTTACAAATTGCCTCCAAATGATTAACAATTGTCAAGGTAGATTCTTTAAAGAATATTTGTGCACGATTCAGCCAATCCTTAAACTTGACCTGGGCCATTTTGACGGTCATATGGGTTTCGTATATTTCCCGAAACTCTTCTTTCATCTCATAGGCAATTCTTAAGCATTCTGATTTTTTTAAGGTAACAGCCAACCTTTGAATTTGCTCGACATTAAGGTTGCTTCGATTACTCAACAATAAGTATTTGCTGCCTCTATCTGTAATTCCTACTGCTCGACGCAACTTATTCAAGTCTTTATTAACTGCTTTCATCACGTGAAAACGGTCGATGACAATTTTGGCATTTGGGAATACTTGTTCTATAACTTTTGGAAATCCTCCCCACATATCAATACTCACTTCCTCAACTTGTTCTCGAACCTCAAACGGTTGTTTTATAATGGCTTCAATTATGTCGGCTTGACGGTGAGAGTCAATCATTTCAATCAAATTACCCCCCTCTATGTCACTAACAACAGTTACTAAGCTTCCTTTTCCTTTGCGCATACTTATCTCATCAATACTCACTCGTTTAACTGACTCCCAACAGTTTTTTTTTGAGAGGAATGGACATGAGTAAAAATACTTTTAATTTCGTCATAACTCAATCCTTCTTCTCGCCCAATTTGTGATATGCTCGACTTTTGAACACGTGCATAAATATTTTGTTCGTATCGTTGAGTATGTCGTCTTTTTTTATCCAAAAATTCTAATTTTTCTGTACTGTAACGTTGACAAGTAGGGCAGTAAAACTGCCGCCGAGGCACTTGTAAATACACAGAACGACCGAAAACTGACAAATCTCTCGCTAATATAGATCGATTCTGATGGAGTTCTTCTGTATAATTATTACAGTGAGGACAAATGATTCCTGACGCTACAACACTCAGTTGAAAGTAAATTTGTCCCTCAATTTGAGTACAAGTTTCAACCTTGACTCCAGGCAAGTCTAATAAATAATCTAAATGAAAGCTCATCACGTTAATTGTATGGATTGATCTATTTTACACCATAAACTCAGGAGAGCCGAAGACGCGGACGGTTCTTTCTCTGTATGCCTGGAACCCTACTATGAAGTTCCGATGAAAAAGTGGAGGCTAGCGGCCAAGCAGTACGCTCAACTTCTGGATCGATCCGAGTTGGATGGCATTTACCCACAACTTAGGAATGCAGAAGAGCAGAAACTAAAAAGAAATTTGGTTTGGCACAAAGTTGGTTTTTCTTGGATAGGAATGCTTCAGTTGGCGTGCCAAATTGAGGCGAAAAATGACCCGCAGCTCGGCAAGAAATTACTCGCCTACAACTGCTCGCTGAAGGAAGCGCTCAGTCTAACTGTGACAGCTAGCGGCAATTTGCACGGCTGGGCGTGGCACAAAGGGGAATTGCGTTGCACGGATGGGGCAGGCGGTGTTTACCGCAGAACTTAACAAAACTTCAAATCTGGATCGCATTGCCTCTGACGCTTGGGCAGTCCACCTATGCTGGATTGCAATAGTTTCAGAGAAAGGAGTCTTTTTCCTCATGTTCGAGCGTCAGACCGCTATCCTTGTGTCAATTTTCCTTGCTGCTTTGATTAGTATAGCCAAGTTTCGGCAAGATATAGTAATGCTTTTAGGGGGCTTGGCTGCTTTCGGTATCTATTACTTTCTGTTTCTGCATAACATTTTACTAGGCATTCTCTCTTCAGGTGGCACGCTAGTCGTTAGACAGTGAAGGTGTCTTGGCTGTGAATGAATTACTGCTTGGGAGGATTTATTAGCTAGCTGTGGGTAACGCCCCGCTTGTGGAGGCGTTAATGTGGGACTCCCACTCCCGCAGCTAGCTATATCAAAACTTTGTTTTTAAGAGTGGGATTATGCGATCGCACTCATACAGCGATGCTATGGGAAAGCAGCTCACGCCCGCTGTGTACGTCCTTACCCTGCTACATCACCCGCACCGCATTGTTGGTACGGTTGGCAACACCGCCGATACTTCCCCCGACGCTCACACGCCAGCAGAACGGGCGAGGCAAGCTCATGACGCTCACATGCCAGCAGAACGGGCGAGGTAAGCTCATGCCGTTGCTACAGTATTTTCGGTTTCTAGGAATAGCTTTGTACGGTTTTCTTCACTGCCAATTAATGCTGGTTATTTCGCGTTTATTCTGGCAAATACGACCAACAGAGTAGGGTTCTCCTGACTGTTGTTACCCGTGAAAAATCGGCATCATAATAACTGTAAGCAACGAGCTTCAACCAAACTTTCGTTATAAAGCTTTACCAATCTTTGAGGTGACAGATTATGTTGATGCGCTCTTGGCAACCCTTCACTGAAATTGAAACCATCCGCCAGCAGCTCGATAAAGCTTTTGACCGACGGGCAGCAGCGAGAGATAACTCAGAAGCCGCTTGGATGCCCGCTCTGGAATTGGTTGATGCTGGGGACAGCTTCGTATTAAAAGCGCAACTGCCCGGAATTGACCCCAAAGACGTTGACGTTCAAGTCACTCGTGAAGCAATTTCTATCTCTGGCGAACGCCGCTGGGAAAACGCAGGCGAAAAACCCGGCTCCGTCCGCTCGGAATTCCGCTACGGCAAATTCCACCGGGTGCTTTCCTTGCCCGCACACATTCAAAACGACTCTGTGCAAGCTGAATGCTTTGATGGCATTCTAACGCTAACGCTGCCCAAAGTAAGTGAAGATCGCAATAAAGTCGTCAAGATTAATTTGGCCGAAATTGCTGGAACTCCAGCGACTCCCGCTTTGGAACAGGCTAACCAATAACGATGGGGCAAGCGTGTTTAGTGGTGAACTCAGTATGGTGAAAGCTGTGCTTAATTAAGTGAGGCAAATTTTCCTTTCATTGAGCCTGATTGGATTTACTTAGCAACAAAGGAACTGGAAAAGCTGATACCGGGAGCGACCATTGCTCTCGGTATTCTTTATTTGGGAAAGCCGAGCGAAAAGTTAGCTAAAAATGCCGTGAACTGACGCTGATTCCAGTTGGTCTGTCAAAATATTTCACGCTTGTCGGCACCAATTTCATTGAGTCTGCTCTCGCGGAGAGAGCATTGGCGATCGCGGAGAGAGCATTGGCGATCGCGGAGAGAGCATTGGCGATCGCGGAGAGAGCATTGGCGATCGCCGAACATCACCGGCTCATCGAGAGCTAAAGTAGCACGGGTAGACAGACCCTGCCAGCTCGAGCGCGATAGTTAAAGCATCTCAACCAGGTGATACATTAATTCCAAAAGCAGCCGCCCGATTTGATGCGAGTAAAGCATCTGTCCAACAACTGATGATTTCCTACTTTCCCGATTCCTCAATAGATAATAGCCGATGAATATCCATACCATCTTGAGCCAAACCTCACGCCAACGGGTGAGTGATGGAGCCGTTTTACCCATCTTGAACGGTTGCGAATCCTCTATGAGGCAATTGGTGCTGGTCTTGCCGCAATTGGGAGATTTCGACAGCCTTGAATATGCTTGGTGGTTGCAGCGGGACGCTCAACGGCTGGAAACACAAGGGATAGCAATCCGAGCTGTGGGAATTGGCTCACGCTCATCGGGTCAGCGATTCTGTGGCTATACAGGATTTCCTGCCGACTGTTTGTTTGTAGATCCAAGTGCCCAACTGCACCACAAACTTGACCTGTATCCAGGTTTATCGTTAAAACTACCCGGTTTATCGGCTGCTGTGAATGCTGTTTGAGTCGATGGGAGGTATTATCCCCGGCACCTCTCAGTTAGATCCGGACGTGCTGGTTTCCCCGCATCCGGCTCCCGATGTTCTTGGCTTGCGCCTTTGCTCATGTGGATATAATCGTGGCAACTTTCGTGAACCGCTAGAAGGTTGTTTATTTTCCAATTACTGTGACATCCATCTACGTGGTGCAGATGAATCCTTTCATCGCCTAGCATTTTTAAACCACATTCCCCACATTTATGGTTTTGCCGTTTTAAAGCTTTAGAGGTTTCGCCGTTATAGAGTTTGCTGTTACGCTCACTCCAGTAGGCTATGTCTCCGTCGTAGGGAGATTTCTCTCCTTTGACATTGACAAATTTGTTTTCGGAGTAAGGAACCGTCGGGAATGCTTTTTCTATCAATTTCTTGACAGTATAACGATTCTGCTTTGCTTCCTTGTTAAATACCTTGAAGGCTCTCTTGTTGAGGAACCACAGTGAAAACCGTGACCCTTCCAACTTACAGTAGCGATGGTAGTTTCTCCAACCTCTAACTACAGGGGCTAATTTCTGGGCCTTGTCCGTAGCACCATAATTCGAGTTGTTAACGATGTGTTTTACCTTCTGACGAAACGCTTTAAAATTGTCCGCTGATGGAACGCATCTAAATTTCCCGTTGTTTTGCACTTTGAAATGCCAACCGAGGAAGTCAAATCCATCTGTCGTAGCCGTTAGCTTAGTTTTCTTTTCACTAACCTTCATGCCTCGTGCTGCCAGAAATTCGCTGACTTTATCAAGTATTGCCTTCGCATCATCTTTGGGTTTCAGAATTATTACCATGTCGTCCGCGTAACGGACTGATCGATGTATTTCCTCAATCCCATTAAGAGCGATATTGGCTAGTAATGGACTTACCACGCCCCCTTGCGGGGTTCCTTGTTCTGGAAATCCTGGATTGACTCCTGATTTTAGACAGCGGAATATTCCGGTCTTGATGCCTTTTGGGGCGATGAGTCGTTCCATTATGCTGGTGTGGCTTATCCTGTCGAAGCATTTTTCGATATCGAGTTCTATGACTCGCTTGGATATTCCGTGGGCTTTTGAGCTTAGATTTAGGAAAAGAAATTTCTGCGCGTCATGCGCTGACCTCCCTGTCCTGAATCCGTAGCTACGAGCGTGGAAGGTTGCTTCGTGTGCTGGCTCTAGCGCGTATTTTGCGAGGCATTGCCACGCTCTATCGGCGATAGTTGGTATCTTAAGGAGGCGGGTACTCCCATCCTTTTTTGGGATTGGTATTGAACGTAACTTCTGATGTTTCCAATTGTTACTTTTGGCTCTGAGTTCTTCACTCAGAGCCAACCTTTCCTCAAATGTGAGTGAGGCTCTTCCATCGATTCCCGCAGTCTTTTTGCCAGCATTTAGTTGAGTTACTTGACGTATCGCCAACATTCTTGCAGCCCGAGATTTCAGAATTAGCTTTTGAAGGGACTTCGCTTTCTGCTTGTCTCCAACTTGAATCGCTTTAAACACTCGTTTTTGTAGGCGGAATAAATCACGGCGGAATTTCTTCCACGGTAACGTCTTCCAAGATTCACTAACATTGCTGCTGTGTCTAACCATGCGCTGCTCTAACTTATGTTTTCTGAACACCTCAGACCAATTAGTCGGGTAAGGTTCGAGGGTCGCCCCTTTCCCCTCCCCTAAGAACCGGACATGAGACTTTCGCACTCATCCGGCTCAAGCCTTATTTCAAGCGAGATTTAACTTGGGTTTTATGTACCTGCTTGTGACACGGTTTGTGTAGGTGCTGAAGGTTTTCCACGTCGTCTGTTCCACCTCCAGCAACAGGCACTATATGATGGGTTTCGATTTCTTCCCCCTTGAATAAGGGTTCGCCACATTCTGGGCACTTCCAGTCTTGGTTATCTGCTATCGTATAAAGCTTAGAGCCTTTATTGAAGCGAGTTTTTCCAAGCTTCTGGTGGCGTTTGTCCCAATATTCCTTTAGCGAGGGGTCATCGGGGCTGGCGTCACCCTTAACCTTTATATGGCGTTCGATGGGAGTAGATGCAATTGAGTATAGGGCAAGTTCTTTGTCTTTACCCCTTCGGTCGCTTGTAGTACAAGCGAACACCCAGTTGTTGCCTTTAATGGTTTTGAAGTAACGCTTCCGAACCCATCTCTTGTTTTTGTTGGGGTGTCTACGCTTTGCCCAACGCCAAAGGTATTGCCACAATCTATAGGAGATGTAGCCGAAGGTTTCCTTGCTCACTACCCCTTTGTAGTAGTTGGCAAAACCTCTGAGAATTGGATTGAGCTTTTTGATTAAGACTTCCTGTTCTACACCATTTAAGTTTCTAACTTCTTCTCCCAACCGCTTGCAGAAGATTAACACCTTCTTTTTGGACGGCTTAATTAGGAGTTTTCCATCGTAGTGCCGGGAGTTGAACCCCAGGAAATCAAACCCATCTTCCAATGACGTGATTACCGTCTTCTCAGCGCTTAACTCAAGACCTCGTTCTGATATCCATGCTTGTATCAGGGTTTGAGCAGTTTCAAGACTGTGTTTGTCTTTAGCCGTGACAATAAAGTCATCAGCATATCGAACCACGCCAAGTTTCGGGTTGGTGGCTTTTATAAAGGTTTCTAAGCCATGCAAACCGATATTGGCAAGTAGCGGCGAAATCACGCCGCCCTGTGGTGTGCCTTGTTCCGTGGGGTGTAATTTCCCTTGGAACACAAACCCTGCTTTTAACCATCCTTGGATGAGTTCTCTCTTGGGAAAGTTGCCCATCAGGTTCAGGATGGATTCATGGGCGATGTTGTCGAAGAATCCCTTGATGTCAGCCTCTAGAACCCATTTGTGTCCGCCTGCTTTGTTGAACCCTACTTTGTTAAAGCATTGCTCAATGGCATCTTGACAACTTCTTCCCGGTCGGAATCCGTATGAGTGTTGCTCGAATACGGCTTCCCATTCAGGCTCTAGTGAATTCTTTACTATTGCCTGTTCGATTCTGTCACGCACGGTCGGGATTCCGAGCGGTCGTTTCTTTCCGTTGGGCTTTGGTATCTCCACCCTTAGAGTTGGTTTGGGGTTGCCCCCATTCCAATCGTTTACCAGAATCACCCGCTGCTCTGGAGTATTGATTACTTCTTTATCAATGCCTGCCGTTGCTTTACCTTGATTGGTCTGGGTGATACGTCGAACTGACAGCAGCAAGTTTGCGTAGCTTCGTAACATCAACTTCTGCAAGCTCCGTAGCTTACGGAAGTCACCAAGTTTTCTCGCACGAAAGATTCTCTGGCGCAGGTTTCTAACTAGCTTGATAACTTTTATCCAGTTGATTTGGTTCCAGTTTTCAAGTCGTTTCTTTAGTCCGTTTGTTGTCAATAATGACACCATCTAACTTGTCCTTGGATTCGATTCCTTTAACTGAGTTTCTTTCGTATAAGACCCAAAAGAAGTCTGCTTTCCTTTCGGTCAGAAGTGATATTTCAACCCCTATCTGGTTCATTACAAACCAGCATTCGCTTTTTCTTCTATCCTTTACCCAACAGAGTGTTCCGTCTTTGTTACCTCAGACCTACTAGGAGTAATCGACCTCTCGTAGACTCTGTAGGGTTTATCCTGTTGTATCGCTTAGTTTTCTAACTTCCGTTAGGTGCTATCTTTTCTGCGGTGGAGATGCGTGTTCACACGATTTATGAAACACCGAATCATAAATCCTATCCACTTACCTTTTTGGTTAGAGCCTGTCAGCCTTATTTGGCTCTTTGTAGGATGACGCAGTTTTAGTGATAGTTCACTTACGTTCACCATTGGAAATTTCCCTCTTGCTCCTCACCAGCTTAGGCTGCTAGTTTCGGCTACGTTCGTGGTCTGCACTCCGACTTTTTCGTTACCTACTCAGTCGTGACCAGACTCTAGCGAGTCTCTTTACGTGAGGGTAGTGGGTGTGAATCCACTAGGAGAGTGGTTCTCCTTACTAAACGACCAGTTCAGGTCGCGCCGGTCTGTCCTACCCGAACTAAGGGAGTTCCGCTGCTCGTCTAGCCTACGAAAGAGTTCGACTTCCCCTTGACCCTCAGTTCGTTTTTCTTCGTTCCCTCGGGCGTGATTGATTGTTCCTTTAGGTGGAGCCAATTTAACTGCTGGATTCCCTGGACTCTTGCCGATATTGAGACAGGTGATTCGGCGGGAATGAACTCCAGTGGAGTCGGGAGTTTTGGTCTGTGTCCCGCTCTAGATTAAGTTACTTTTCTAGGCTCTGTTTCACCATTGGAACCCCCCATTAGCGCCAAGTGTCACCCCACATTGGGTGTCTGGTTGCGCCCTGTTCCCAGCTTCACTCTCCAAGAATCGAGCTCGGTCGGTGTGGGCAGATAGGGAGTCATACCTGAGTCTGGCAGAAGGGGCTTGCACCCTTATCAGACCGAGAGTTCAGCCTTGTGGCTGGAAACGTTATGTACGGGCTTTCACCGTGATTCACGTTTCAACGAATCGCACTACCTCAATCTATTGTTCATGTGTGCTGGGATTGGTAGCCCCGGCACTCTGGCAGAAGTATGGAGAGGATATCGAGGCGACGCAAGAGCACCTCAATTAATTGGTGATGATGAAATTATTCAGGCTTTCCCTCTTCCAGCCCTCAAAGGCTCGACATTCCGGTGGGCTGGTGGCAAGGGTTTCCAGCGTCCGTTTGAATTGGCAACTTTACGGCTGCGGAATATGGGAGAAGTGCTGAGTCATTGGAAAACCTATGTTCCAAATGCTGCTTATCTCACTCAACGAGGCGCAACTTTCTTGTTTAATGCTCGGGGAGATTTAATCTACGAGCATCGAGATCGCGCCATCCTTGGTTTCGCTGCTGATATGAGCAATCCCCTGACATTTCTCTCAGAAATGGTGGCTGATGGAGACTCGCTGGGGCAGGGCGATATGCACTAACTACCGCCCTTATGGTGTGCGGCTGGCAGGGGGTAAGAGTGGTGGATAGCGAATGGGCATGGGCTTACGGATAGGGGGATTCATGCGATCGTACTCAATCCGATCATTGCTGCTGGCAATTTCTTGCTTACCATATTCATCCTGTTCTTCCAGAGCCCAACGGGAGCACCTCTCCTTTCCAATTGAACTCTACCCAACCATGTCGCCCCGGTTCTTCCCGCCCTTGTCCGTCAACTAGCAAATGCACAACGTAAATAGGACTTACGCATTGACAAAATAACCAAACAGTGAATTGATAAATAATTGTCGTCTACTTTCTAGGTATCGGACAATGAGAAAAATAACTAAACCCTCTACGGCACAATGCAATATAGACCTTTACACCTTATGGTTGATTGCTGACAGCTTTGAATCGAATTTACTTTCACTTCGATAACAGAGCGATCGCCATATTTTGAAAAGATGAGCTTTTACCGCTATGCCTAAACCAAAGAGGTATCCCGACAATTGGCAAGAGATTGCGCTTTCGGTGAAAGAAAACGCGGGGTGGCGTTGTGCAAAGTGCCATCAACAATGCCTCCGACCCGGTAAACTCCGACCCGGTAAACAAAGCGGCTTAACCAAATCTGAACGATGTGCCTTAACTTTAGCGGTGCACCATCGCAATCGGATACCGGAGGATAATCGCCCTGAAAACTTAATCGCTCTGTGTACCGCGTGTCACCTGTCCTATCACAATCGCGGTCAATCAAACGTATCGCCAGGGCAATTATCCTTGTTCCCCGATGATGGCATTGACTGGGATATTATGGAGTGCTCTCTGGAATCGGCATGAAACAATGTATCCGATCCGAATCCGCTGGTGTCCGCTTACTTTGTTTAAAGGTAGCTTTACAGTTTTCCAGCGCGAGCGTGTTCGCCATTGAAGAGGAAATTTCGTATTTTTGTTTAAGTATCTTCCCGTGCAGTAACTTCATCGGTTTGCCAGGATTCGCTTGAGCCGCTTCTTGGCTAATTCCCACAGTTCTTGAGAGCCTTCTGATTCCTGATGCGGAGCCAACTCAGTTGCTTGGGATGTTTCAATATTTACGGAAATTTCTGGTTGGATAGTTCTTTCAGGATCTCTCATTTCCACTCACTTAAGTCAGGCACGAGTGCTGGAAATTCATCCAATTTGCAGCTAATCCACCCAGCGCGTTTGCGGAGCGAAATCAAGAATTTCCCAACGAACTCGCCTACCATCCACAAAAAACAAAACTTGCCCAGCAGCGGATGTGGCTGGGCTGTTTCGCGAATGGCAGACCACTACTCTAGGTGCTGCTCAACTAAGGCAATGAGTTTAGCAATCGCTTTCTGTTCTTCTAGAAGTAGTTCTTTGAGCTGGCGCATCTGTTCTTGATTTGGGGGTCTATGTACCAAGTCATCAACGAAGTCTAGCAGGGGAGACTTTCTAAAAGGTCTACCCAAGGCAACTTCATCTCGCAAGCGCTTGGTTCGCTCCAGCTTGGAACGTTGCAATCGGTTTTTAGCCTGACGGCGTGCGATAAGTCTGTCAAGTCTTTGACATACGTTGCCAGTCCTCTTCATCTCCATACATCTGTTTTACTTGTTGTTTTAACTCGGTTATCTGCTCGGTCAGATTTGCCACCTGATCTTCAATAACGTCTGTTTTATCCTCCTGAATTTCCAGAGAAATTTCCAAAGATTCGACATATTCCGTTAACTTTTGTATTGGATCTGGCTGAGGCGACACGCCGTTAGACCCATTGCCGTTGGTCATGGTCATTCCTCACTGGTATCTTGATGGAAGAAACTGGCGAGATCGCTATCGATCGTCTCTCCCGTCGCCCGGTGTGGGTGCGCTTGATGCGTTGGAGTTGCTAGCTATTCGCCAGCACAGCGCGCTTGCTAGTTGGTTTTGTTCGACACGCTCAAGAACTCGCACTGTCGGGAACCAAGCCTGCAAGTGGGATAAGTCGCTGTTGACGCTACCCGAATACGCTTGGAACGGGTCGCTCTCCAAACAAACGAAGGTTCGCAAAGCGTAGAGTTCATCTAACTTCAACCCGTCCAATCTGTTGATTAAGGATTCAAGGGAATATTTTCGAGGCGTTGTGTGTCCCGCAATCGCTTGTTCCCTCAGTTCCCACCAACTCATCATGTTGGCTCGTTCGGTGGGACACAAAATCTCATGTTTCCGAACGCAGATGTAAACAGGCTGTCCGTCTTCCTGTAGCAAATTATCTTGGTCATCCAGTAGGCGACCGGTGACGGTTTCAGGGCGAACGTCGGTCACTTCCATGCGTCCCATTGTGGTGGTGACGCGGGGATTGGGTATTTCTACAAAGCTTGGTTGGGCGGCTTGCGATGGCTGCCCGTGATCTGCGAACATAGAGGAAATCTCCCGAAAGTGAGTGCCAAACCCCGCCCCAGAAGATTGCGAGTCAGAGGGGGCGGGGTTTGGTTTTGGATGAATTCCACATTATACCCCTTCTGAATCCCTGTGTATACCCTCAGAGTTGAATATTGGGCACGAGGGAGAATCCTTAAGGACTTAGAAGCCCCTAAATCCTTGTAGGATAAGCAGTATATGAATTGTGGAAATATTGAAAATGCCCGACATTGATGCTCCTAAAATGGTACGCATAGATTTTTCCGTGCCTGCTCCGCTTTTAGAGCAAATGCAAGAATTAGCCAAGGATGAGGGTTGGAAGCCTGCCGAATTGCACCGAATGCTCTGGGTACTCGGGTTTGCAGCGTATACCGAACAGAGCAACAAACGCTTGGTAAACGATCGGCTTAGGGCAAACAAGGCTAAGGATAAACTCGACACCTGAGCTGTTGAGGCAGTCAAAACGCCTCGAACGAGGTGACACCCAGAATTAAAGGTCTTCGTTACTCTTAGAAAGCTGCCAAGCATCGAGAAAATTACTGAATAAATTGCTTTATCCCTCCAAGTCAATCGCTTCATTGGCTAACTCCGCGTTTGCTACACTATGGGTGTTTTGTACCCATGCCGGGGCTGTAATATCGAGACTTCTCCGGCATAGATAATTTAGTTGCTCTCTAATTGCTGGTGGTATTTCCTAGTTTCCGAGATTCTACGCTTGAGGGTGTCTAATGCCCTCACCGCTGTCCAATTACCCCGATTAGCTAATTGGATATATTGCTGTATTAATTCTTCGGTGATTTGTTGGTCTAGCCACTGCACCAATTCTGCGGTTACTTGGCGCGCTTGGGGATTGGTGTTGCCGAATATCTCGAACATTCCCAAACGCTGCATTTGCTCTAAGGTCATACTTTCCACCGCTTTCACGGCTTCTTCAAACTCTTGGGCGGTCAACTGGGACGGCTCATGGGGATGCTGCTGTAACAGGAAATAATCGATTTCTTTGTACGCGCCGACATACATTTTATGGCGAACAGTGTCGCATAAAATTGCGTGTTCGGACAATTCATCATCAGAGCCTAAGTTGTAAGATTCTAAGTGGATTGCGAGAGTTATGTGTTCTATCAGAGGTGCATACACGGCGTAGTAACTAAACGTAGCCATTGCTCTGCCATTACTCCATGTGGCTTTGCTTCCTTGATAGTACATGGCAAAGTATTGGCTGTTGCTGGCTCCCACCATCTCCGGTAACGTGGGCGGCATGGGTACGGGTAATTCGATGAAGTGTGTTCCTAACATGATTTTTCCTTGTTCAATTAAAAGGGTAGGGAAACGCTGGTTTTTTGCCCTTTCGTGTATTCAATATCTACCGTTGTTTCAGTCAATGCTCAACAACGAATTGCTCTTTATTTTGTTGTTATTTCATTTGAGTTCCCTCCCAGATATCGGGGTGTTTTAAATGTTTGAATCCATTGGGCATCAACACGAACCATCATTTCTGATGAATCATTTTTGATGGCATTCAGCCAAGGATTTTTCGCATCTCTCAGAATAAACTCTACTTTAATAGACTGCACGAACACTTCAGGCGGAACCCGATTAGCTTCAATCCATACCCCATCATCAAACGGGTTGATTGGATAAATCATTTTTTTGAAGTTATACACATTGTCGTGATAGCAGTAGGGATACTCATAGCGCGATACCATCCGATTGGAATGAGACATGGGATTGTACTTTCTCTTCGGAGAAAATTTGCATATTTTATGACTCCATTAATCCAAGAGTGTAGTAGTTATCTAACAATCGAGCGAAAGAAAACAGCCGTTAGATTGATAAGCCAAAGTTATCTTTAGTTCAAGCCCTTCTGTTCTCAAAACTTTTTCTGCCTCATCCAACAGCTCAAAAGAGTTGAACCAAACTTGAATGATGCCCTCAAGTTTATGATGCTTTAAGGTGTATCCTCGTTCGTGATGGGAGGGGTGACGGCATCTCACGAAGCAAGCCGTTCTGAGGAATGTGTGAATGTTTCTGGTCATTTTTATGTGTTCTGTTATTCAAATAGGATGAGAGCGCTGCTTTCTTGGTTTTTCCCGTAGTCTGGGTCTACCTGCTTTCTCAACGCTTCAAACTCATCAAATAACTCACTCCGAACGTACTTGGTGTTGTTTCTAGAGCTTAGTTTGTAATAGGCGTGTTGCCATTCTGCAAAGGCATTCAATGATGCGCTGCTGTGCAGCAACCAATCGCAGTTGTTGAGGTGCTTGAAGCCCCACTTTTCATCAGTCCATTCGGTGTTCGCATTATCAGGGCAAACGCATCTTATGTTTGGAATGCTTACTGGGCAAGGATTCCAGCCCGGTGAGTCTTTATCCTTATGAATTGGTAGAACCCTTACGGGGAAAGAGGTCTACAATTTAGATGCGTTTGCCCTGCATTATCCTTGCTATGCCAGCAAAGATACACCGCACCTGGGAATCCTTTGAGTAGCACTATTTCGTACAAATTCCAAGCTTCTGTGTAACGGTAGCAACTTTCTTCGTTGATGCACTCTCCGCCTTCATCTAAACTCATTTGAGTACAATCTAACCCGAAACAGCAGTGCATTGTGTACCTCTAACTTACTATTTTTTCTACACTAGCGACAGCTATCTTATTAAGATTACTTTTTTTTATGTTAACATTCCGCCGGAAATAGTTCTTGGTAAAAAGTGGTTATTTCCTGCTTAATGGCAATCTATAGAACTCTCAAATGAGTTTCGCGTCCTCCGAATTGTGCAACTTCCTGAGCTTCGATATCTCCCGCTTCCAAGGCTTGTCGGATGACTGAATTATCGGGCGATACTTCAATGCGTTGAAACTGGGGAGGAAGTTGATTTACTTCACAAGGGAGTTTCAGGGGTAAAACTCCGCCATTGTTGCTGATAGTTAAGTGGAAGCGATGCAGGCTTAGTTTCTTGACACCCTGAGATTTGAGACACTTTTGGAGCTGCGCTTTCATCCAATCCACTCGTTTGCTATCGGTAGCTGCGAGTTTACTCAGGCGTTCTGCTTCAGATTTACGTTGTTGGCTCAGGGCATGGCGGTTGGTAATGGCAGCGCAGTAGTTATCAACCTTGGAAAGCCATTGCTCGTAGGTACTACCCCGTTGTTCTAAGAGTTGTTGCACCGCTACTTCTAATTCGGGTGTGATTTCTTCACCTTCGATGTTGTCGATTAGCTTATCCAAGTCCTCCAGTTCTACAGTAAGTAAATGCAATGACTTAGTGCGCCCTCGGTGAGCCTCACAGCGATTGGAAATCAGAGCACGTTGGTCTGGGTTCATGTGTTGCCATGCTTGCTGCACAATTGAGTCGGTTTCAGGAGTTTCGGGGGTGTCGTATTGTGCTTTTAGTTGAGCTTTGAGGGCGGTCAGTGCTTCTATTCCCCGCTCTGAGGTTGCTAGTAATTGAGCGCAAATAACATCCAATAAGGACGTATTGGGCGTATTAGCCGTAGATTCACTCGATGTGACAGGTTCTTGAGATGCGGGTAATTGTGTCTTCTTTGTGGGCATGTGTCGCAATTGTTCTAATTGTGATTTACAACCATTGCGATAGCCATTTTGTTGGAGTTATTTTAGTGATTAATTTTATCAAGTATTAGCTATTAGTAAGACGTTATTATTATAATATTTTAAATAAGGAAGTTGCCCCAAGCGCAAACTTGAGGCATGATAGATTAGATCCTGCTCGCAATAATCAGATTTGTCGCGACTAATTGAAACTGAGCTTCGGTCAACCCTATTGTTTCACCATCATCCGTACAGGCAGTAGCAATCACTTGACCGCCAAGTGCAATACTGCGACGGGTAATGCAGGTTAAGGGCAATTCCTTGTATAAGAATTCCTCATCACAGATTAGGTCTATCGCGGGCTCTGGAAATTGATTCCGGACATATTCTATGAACGCAGGTTCACCTGCAATGCCCACTCGGTTTTGCAAATCTGCAAGTTCCAACTTTTCTTCTACTTCCAGCCGATGGATTCCTGTTGAATTAATCAAAGCGTAGAGCATAGCTTACTCCCTATTTTTTACACCCTAGCGGTAGCCCTTTAGTTTAAATTTTTCGTAGATTTAAAATTACTCTTGATATTAAGTTGATTTAGTATGACACCAACTCAACTAGACCAGAGAACAATACCGAGACACAAAGCCGCTCTCAAGCGCAATGAATTGAGCTTACCTATGGCTGCTAATATTGATGGGGGGATACTCCAACACCACCACACACTCTTGGATTATGGATGTGGTCGTGGGGATGATGTCCGCTTCCTCCAAGCAATGGGTTTTCGCTCCCGGGGTTACGACCCTTACTACTTTCCCCGAATCAAAAAAGCGGCTGATATTGTCACCCTGATTTATGTCCTCAGCACTATTAAAACTCTCATGGTTCGGTATGAAGCGCTCATCTCTGCTTACCACTTAACCCGCCAAACTCTGGTGGTTAGTGCTATCACGCCCGCGATCGACCAATCATGCGGGTATTGCTTATAACGATGGCGTAATTACCAAGTGGGGTACGTTCGATAAGTGCTACTCCCACACCGAACTCAAACACTTTATTGAAGATACTTTGGGCGTACCTGCTCGGTATCTCACTCACAATACCTACACCGTTTCTCACAACTCTAAAGCTCTTTCCCTGATAATCTACCCAAGATTTTTTCCTTCAAAGGCAGTCTGTCCCCGCCATTTGGAGGGGGCTATTTTAATTATCCAAAACCACCGGATTTGGTGAGGTCAGACTTAAACTGAAGCCAATACTATCATTTTATAACGTAATAAAAGCCAGCGTTTATGAAGAAAAAACCATCAATACCAGATGCAATTCTGGCTATAGATTTTGGCGGCTTATCTACTAGAGTTTTCTGCCAAAGCTCGCAAGCAGGCAGTAAAGCAAGCTCCTTTGTAATGGAATCGCAGGTGGGGCCAGTGAGCCAAGACATAGCCAATTGTTTCACCAAACCTAACCTCGCATCAGCATCTCCCGAAAATATTGCTTGGGTGGCAATTGGTAATGAATGCCGAGCCGTTGGCTACCTAGCAGCAGCGCAATTCAATGCTCACATCGGTTTGGCAGGACTGAAGTACAGTAGCGCTTTGTACAAAGCTCTAGCAGCTTTGTGGGTAGTGTCGCGGAAGTTAGATTTAGGCAATCAATTCAGCGCTGCGCTCTCCGTTTTCTTGCCCCCAGGCGAATTTAATGACTCCAAGCAATTTTTTGAGCTATTAAGTCAATACTCTGCTTCATTTGAAACACCCACCGGCAAGCTCTCCGTCACCCTGGACAAAACCCAAGCTTTGCAAGAAGGCGGCGGCATTGCTTTGATCCACAACAGTAATTTAGGTTCAGCCTTCAAGCAGCGGGTAACTGCCTTTGTTATGGTAGGATTTCGCAATGCTTCGGTAATAGTTTCGGCACGCGGTGCTGTCGGTAAGGGCAAAACTTCAGACTTAGGAATGGTAAGGTTGGTGGATCTAGTTCAAGAGCGAACATCTAACTACGATGCTTCCCGTTTGGCTTTATCAATCGCTCAAGCGGGCGTAAGCTACAACCGCCCTTACTTTTACCGAATTGCTCGGAATCGAGAGGAAACAGCTAAAGATCGAGAAGTTGACCAATTGATTGAAGCAGTCAAGCTGTCTCGCTTCGACTACGCTCGAATGCTATCTCATTGGATTAATGAAGTGCTGCCGCCCGATTTAGATGAAATTGTATTTTGCGGGGGTACTTCTGAATATATGAAGCCAGAACTGCGAAATCAGTTTTCTCCTTATTCGCTGTCTTGGCACGCAGGTATAACAGTGCCAAAAACGCTCGATCCTGATGGTTTAGGTTGCCGCATAGCTGATGTTTACGGACTATTTTCTTACTTCAAATCTCAGTTTGAGGTACTGAGGCAAAGGTCTGTTGCGGCAACTTCTCAGAGGGCAGAAGATACAACTTCCAGTTCAGGAGATGCTCCAGTCCCCACGACTGATATACAGAGTGTAAAAGAATGTGCTGAACAATCTACCAAGCCAAAATCTGAACAATCTACCAAGCCAAAATCTGAACAACCTACTCACCCAAAATCCGAGCCACCTACTAAATTAAAACTTGAGCAATTTACTCACGCTAAATCAGAGCAATCTACTGAACAAAAATTTGAGGAATCTACTGAGCAAAAGACTGAAGATATTACTGCCCACATTCCGCACCCTCAACTGGCACACACGCAGTTGGGGTGCCCCGTCCGAGTCGATCAGTCGGCTCTAGATGAGTAGAAATACTCTCGCCTGCCGTGTCAGGTGATCGAGCAAGCGATCGATTCAGTTGGAAAATGTACGAGCGTGTAAATTAACAACAAAAACCAATTATCCCCCGTGCGACGCGGAGGATAAAAATAGTCTAAACTCAAGTAGCAAACAATTCGCTCGATCGAATGAAACCCGTGCATCAAGCAACTGAACTCGCCGTCTCTAACCTCGACCATCTTGGTTTAATAGCAGGTCTAGTTGATGAAATAGAAATTGTCCAAAAAATCAATGAGTTAGTAGGGGAACAACCGGGTGAGATTGTCAGTCCAGGTCTAGCAGTCAAAGCAATGATTATCAATGGGTTAGGGCTTGTTTCCGCTCCATTATACTTATTTCCTAAATTTTTTGAAGGCAAAGCGCTCGAACATTTAATGGGTGAAGGTATTCAAGCATCACACCTGAATGAATACCGTTTAGGTAGAGTATTAGACAAGCTATATTTAGCAGGCAGCAGCCAAATATTTACAACTATTGCCGCTTCAGCAGCTCAAAAATTTGAGCTCGATACAGAGACATCCCATTTAGATTCAACTTCCTTTCACCTGCATGGCAAATACGAATCCGAGCTACCATCTGTATCTGTTATCGAGCCAGAAACGGCGCTAGATAGCGAAGATAGCGAAGATAGCGAGTCAACTAAACCCGTGTCATCTGCCGTGCCAATTAAGATTACCTACGGCTACTCCCGCGATCGCAGACCCGACTTAAAACAATTCATTTTAGATTTAATTTGTAGTAGCGATGGAGATGTACCGCTATTTTTACGGGTGGGTTCGGGAATGAATCAGATCGAGCCATATTCGCATCAATTTGTCAGGAGTTTAAACAACAGTTAAACCTTGACAGTTTAATGGTTGCAGATAGTGCATTATATTCAGCTCCTAACTTAGAAATGTTAACCAATTTAAGATGGTTAACCCGCGTACCGTTGAGTATCAAGCAAGCGCAGCAACTGGTATCTCAGTTAAATGAAGCAGAATTTACCCCCAGTTCTGTGAGTGGATATAGCTGGTCAGAACACAAAAGTAATTATGGTGGAATTGAACAAAGATGGCTAGTAGTAGAGAGCAGTTTGCGACGCGATTCAGACCGAACAAAAACTCGAAAAAAAACTCAAAAAAGCCCAGGCTGAAGCTGAGAATAAACTGCAAGAACTCTCAAAAATTGAATTTGCTTGTGCCGCCGACGCTGCCGCCGCAGCTCATCGCTTATCCAAACAACTAAAATTTTACAATATCACCCAAGTTAGTAGCAAAGAAATTACAGTAAAGACTAATACTAACGATCCAAATGCTCGCGAGAAATCCAGCTCGAAACAGAGATTTAAAGTTCAAGCAAAACTGGAACCAGATACAGGTGCGATCGCCAAAGAAACCAAAGCCTGTGGCAGGTTTATTCTCGCCACTAATGTGCTGGAAACTCAGCAATTAGAGCCTGACGATATGATTGTGAAATACAAAGAACAGCAGTCAGCAGAAAGAGGGTTTGGGTTCTTGAAAGATCCGCTGTTTTTTACGGACAGTGTATTTCTCAAGTCGCCGGAAAGAATCGAAGCTTTGGCATTGGTAATGGGTTTGTGTTTGTTAGTCTATACTTTAGGTCAAAGGTTACTGCGTCACAGTTTGCAACGCACTAATTCCCAATTGAAAAATCAGTTGGGCAAACAAACTAATCGACCGACGCTCCGTTGGATTTGCCAGATATTTCAATCAATTCATCTGGTGAGCCTACAAGGGATTCAACAAATTTCTAATTTAACAGCCGAGCGAATGGCTATATTGAACTTGCTGCCGCTCTCCTGTAAGTCTTATTATTTATTAATCTGAGATCGAGCAGTTTGTTTGATGAGCAAAACTGACAGAAATTTCATAAATATTTGATTCAGTAGTGATGTGTAATTATCAGGCTGCTGGAAATATCTGCTGTCGATTAATAGTTAATTATGACGGATGAAGGTGTTGTTAGATATCGAGAATCTAGGATTTGCCCGAAAGCAGTTAATTTTCAACTTGCCCCAACAGGTCGATGCGATTGTGACCCAACAGGTCGCGGGTATTTTTGATTATTATCTCGGACGAGAGACTCGGACGGAGCACCCCAACTGCGTGTGTGCCAGTTGAGGGTGCGGAATGTGGGTTACTGAACCAAAACTTGAGGAACCCGCTGAACCAAACACTGAAGATATTACTGAACCAAAACTTGAGGAACCCACTGAACCAAACACTGAAGATATTACTGAACAAAACAGTGAAATTTGCGCTCAACAAAAGGCTGATTCAAGTATCAAAGATAGCTGCTTAGATGATTCTAATAAATTGAGTGATGAGTCGTCGTCGAATACAGAACCTTCATTAGAGGAATCAGAAGCAAACTTAGATGCAGCTCTCTTATTGGGAGGGCCCTACCGAGGTGCTGGAAAGAAGGTGAGGAATTATGCCTAGAAAACGCTACAAGGAATTTTGCTGGCGCTGTCAAGTTTTGCCAGATTCCGAAGACGCTATCTTGCTATCTTACCTGCAAAATCATCCTTTTTTTAGTTTCAAGGAAACGATTTTACCTCTAATCAAAGCGCGGTGGCTGTTAGCATCTTTACGCAATAGCGGTAGTCATTCTAGTACAGACTTAGAGTATTTGAGGCGAGAAAGCATTAATTTTTTGCTCAGGCAGATAGATGAAGTTTGCCGAGATGCGGGATTTAACTGTACCGATTTAGGAGCAATTGCCCCTGGTATTTCTTCGGGTTTAATTCCTTTAGCTACTTTCCCTCACTTATCGAATTCAGGTGCATCTATTGCTACGGAATTAACTGCCCCTGAGAGTTCAAATCCCGCAAGTTTGCCCGAAGAAAAAGAAGCAGAGGAATTTTGGGGAGAAGTTGAGTTTGAAAACAGCGCATTTAACTTAGCTGGTTTCGATCCAGCAATGGTCGGGCCTAGCTTTAGTTAAAAATTATTAAGTCTTGAATAGACATCGACATCCAGCAAGGAGGAATGAAATGACTAACATGATTCACTTGGTTGACGGCGAGAAAGGTGGCGTAGGCAAGTCGATGCTAACTCGGATTCTGGTTGAATTCAATCAGAAGTATGAACTGCTGTACACGTTAATTGATGGTGATTTTCAAAATCCTGATGTGCAGCAGCGCTATCCTGAACACAATGCAAAAATCGTAGCTTTAGTTGAAGATGAAGAGAAGTTTTTCGATATCGATATTATTTTTGAAACAGCAGTAGAAACTCCTGTGATTGTCAATTTACCAGCTCGGGTTTACAGCATTATCAACAAATGGATTGACGAAGCTAATTTAACCTCTCCTGATTTTAAAGAGCAGTCAGGAGTTGATGTATGCAAGTGGTTTATTTGCGGGGGCACGACGGACAGCATTGAAATGTTTATTGACTCTTTCAACTACTTTGAAGGTCAGCTCAATCACATTTTTGTCCGCAATTTTGGAGTTTGCAAAGATTGGTCGCACGTACAAAGCCATAAGGAAATGAACAAGCTCATTAATAATTACCGAATTCCTGTGGTAGATTTGCCGGCTCTGAGTGCAAGAGAGCGCAAGTTTATTGATACGAAGCGGTTGTCGTTTTCTCAAGCAATGAAACACTCTGAATTCTTCTTGATTAGTCAGCAGCGATTGCATACTTTTCTGGAAGACTGTTTCCGTCTGATAGAAGATGTAGGTTTGTTTAACAACGCACCCAATCGCAATAAAAAAGAAGTCATCGCGCCCTATGAACAAAAAAAAAATGAGGAAATGCAGATAGAAAATGAGCCCCAAAATGAGTAACAAAATAAGCAACAGGTTGTAAAGTCTCAGGAGGCTGTAATTTGTAAAAAAGGTATCGTAAGCTTTTAAGAATCTAAATTAAGGCTTACGCACAGACTCTACTGATAGGGTGTGCCGAAACCAGCCCGCTGGCTGAGTGCAATCAACGCAGTTGTGTTATCCCAGGCGTTGGATATTAGCAATAAACGTTGTTTATTGCGTTTAAATTCTGAAAGTAAGAAGATTGATCCATCGCCCGCTACGAGATTTCCAGGGTTTCAAAAACTTCTTCACCACTGGGCCAGCGGGCTGGGTGTGCCGAAACACATCTTAATACTACAGATAGTGTCTAAACCGATAATTTGCGGGTATTCCTGTAAATTTTACAGTCAATGGGTGATGAACTCGTTAGGAGACGGACAAAATATGAGTTCACACTATAGAATGCGCGATGCAGAACAGCATAAAGATTAGGATTTTGATTAGGTAGGAGGTTAAATGTCCGATCAACTTTTAGAAGAACTTTCCGAAGTTGACTCTGAAGAGTTTGGCGAGATATTGGAAACGCCAAGGGAACAGGGAAGACTTAAGAGACCTCCACAAAAAGAATGATCCAATAGCTATGTGGGTTTAGCGAAAATTTCTACAAACCATTTGTGAAGATTGGGGAGACGATGAATCTGGGTTTCAATTTCTGCCATAGCTAACTCCGAAAGTTTAACTCCTGTGGAGTAAATTGTTTCTACCAATGTCACCACTGGATTTTTATCCTTAAATGTGAGAGTTTTGGCGAAATTTACAACAGTCTCAACAGTGTCAAGTAAACTACCATTCCAATGCTTTTCTAACCAACCAAAACAACGTTCTATTGGGTTATATTTACTATGATAGGGCGGATAATAAGCTAATTGTAACGTCAGTTGAGATTGTTGGGAAAAATCTAAAATTCGTTTCATAAACTGAGTACGACGAGAATGATTTTCCGGTCCATTATCCTGATTGATGACCAATTTTTGAATGTGACTAAAACGGTGTTTAACAGTTTGCCACCAACTTTCAAGTAAGTCAACTATACAATCAGCCGTCAACTTAGAAGTAACGAAGAATAAAAATAGCTCATTGTACTCAGGCAGAAAAATACCATAGGGAATCACACTTGATTGAGTCGAAAAATCGTGGTCAACTGCAATAGTTGGCGTCCGATTTTTACCACCTCTATCAAATTCTCCAATCTTGACGGAAGCTTTGGCATCAATGGAAATTCGGAGAGTATTTGGGTTATTATCGGCTGCTGTATTGACTTGTTCAAGTTGTTCAAAAATGGCTGAGGTCTCGGGGATTTTTTTGACTGGTTTAGTTTTCAAAACTCGTTTTAAGGTATAACCCAAATCATTCAATCTTCTTCTAATTGTTTCGGCGCTCGGTAGTTCTTCATCACTATAACCAAATTGTTTAATTAATTGACGACGGACTTCATTGGCAGTCATGCGCGTATATAATCGTGTACTCTTAAAGCTAGGATCAGTTTGACTGTGTGGGTCTACTAACGATGTAATATCTTTCAATAAGTTGGGTAATTTTGTTTCAACCCGCGGGTGCATCTCACTTTGGCACATACATCAAATTGAAAGTTGACCGTTGAGATAAGCACAGCGAAGAGCAAGCATAGAGGAAACGTTCTCAATATTCCATTGCGCTCCCGATATTTTTACCCTTAATCCAATGCGTTTTATTGTTGATTCCACTGTTCCAGAACCAATCGAACTTATGGATTCTTCTTTGTAGTATTGGTAATTTACTATTCGGCAGCGATGGGTATCTAAATAATTGCAAAACGTTTTAAATGCTTGACCTTTAAAGTCTTTAAATAAATTTATAACTTCATCAACTTTGCCTTGCCATAACATATTTTCGGCTAATTTCAATCGTTTTATTGAACCCCCTACCTTGTAGAGATTTTCTTTCAGATGATACCAATCTAAGATTTCTTGTCTTTGTTCATTGTCTCCAATTTCTTTAAATATGTTCCAAATTCCGGCATGGCCATCTCCGAGGCAATACATAGGATGTAGTAATTTTTGGCTATTAGTCCAATCAATTAAATCTTGATTATTTTGAAAAACGCTCCCGCATAAATATTATCTAAACACACGGCTTTATAGTCTTTCCAGTAACAGCTCTCGCCCTTGGTTGCGTTGCGTAGTCTGACTTTACCGCCATCCAATGTAATTTCTTTGACTCCTTGTTGAGATGTAGGCAATTCCAATTCTTGTCTTTTGACTAATCTTTGTAATGTACTGTGAGAAATTTTGATCCCAGTAAATTTTTCCAAATCTTTTTCTGCCATTTGATAAGATTCGTTAGCACTGATTAAAAGACAGCAATTTTCCATCAGGGGACTAAATTGACTGTAAGCTTTTAAGCCAAAATATTTTGCCTGATTATCTGTAATGTCGAGCGATCCGATTATTGATTTTATTTTTCGGGGTTTTCCTGTTTGAATTCCTGATACTGCTGAAAAAAAAAGCTACCTATTTCTGGACCAACCTCTGATAACATTTTCTGACGGACTGCTTTTTCTATACTTTCAAAAGTTTTTAACTCAGTTGGCTCTGTATTTCTGTAAAGAATTTTTGCTACCGCTTTTAAGTGGGCTTTTAGTTGTTGTTGGTCTGAGGGTGTCATTTTATTTACCTCATCTTTATTTGACGATTTTACTAGCTTTTTCATTTTAACTCTTTTTTGACACATTCGCAAAAGTGAGATGCACCCCAACCCGCTTTCGTCCACTGCGCTTGAAACCATCGACAATTGGCTCACCACTTTTCAATTCTTTCATCCCTTTACGGATGGTCCGTCTATTCCATCCTAACTCCCGTTCTACTAACGTTTGTCCACCTATTCCTAAATCTTTGACTACCGATGCCATGAATTGTCGTCTGTCTGTCCCCTTGAGTTTTTTAGCTGTTTCGATGTAAAGAGATTTGGCGTGTTCGGTCAGTTTCATGATAGATTTTAGAGACATAAGATAGGCTGCACACTGAAATTATATTTTGACTATTATAGGATCAATCATTCTGTGGCGTTCTCTAATAATACCAAAAATAATTCCATACAATCCGCTGAAGATTCGCAAAATTTGCCCGATTCTCCAGATACAGTCCCAGAAGATGCAGTAGAAGAAAAGTTGAAATCAAATGGGAGTAAGCTAAATGAAGAGGAGTTTTGGGAACTCATAGACGATGATTCGAGGGAAAGAGAAGCTCTGAACAGAGATCCTTTATCTGCCCCTCCCATGTACGAGAGAGATACTGAGTCACTAATCAGCCAGGTACTCAAGGGCAAAGACTCCAAATTTCGCTCTCATGTCATTCAGACAGCTTACCGATACGGTCTCAATAAAAATGACCCGCTTTTTATCGTATTGATGGCTACAGGTCAACTCGAACTGCTGTTAGAAAAAAAACCGCAAGAGATTGACCAGTTTTTCAAGAATTGGCAATCTCAATGGCAAGGTGATTTGAAAGATTCTCAAGCTGTTATTTCTCAAGAACTGGAACAAGTTCGCCAGCTTACTGAAAATTGGGAAAAAGAAAGTAGGGAGTTTTTAGAACGGCAGGGAAAAGCGGCTGTTAAGGTGCAACATCGCCACATTTCTAACTCAGTTTACACCCTAGTGCGACAAGCAGCTTTAGAGAAAGTTGCTCACGATATTTGGTCGGTGATTTTTGGGAGCGGGGTAGTGTTAGGGGCGATGGCGATCGGCGCGTTTATCGGGCTAGCGCTGCCCCGGTTCATTCCAGCGCCTGAACTCGACCCAAAAGGGCCGCGCCAGCTCACTTTAGAACAAGCCGTAGCGCTCGAATGGGGGCTGAGCAAAGAGGGTCAGTTTGCTCGCAAGAACGCGGATACAATTCAGTGGGCAACAAGCAATGAAGGGAAATATGCTCGCCAACTTATGAGCTGGAATCAAGCTTTGTTGAACGAAAAAGGTGGCAAAAAACTGTGTGAAACTGAGATAAATCGATTGGGGGTGACGCTGACAGTAGAGGGTAAACCTGCACAAAAAGGATTTTGTACTTTGTGGATTCGCTCCCCTCAAGAACGAGAGTTTGTTCCTTGATGGCAAATACTAAAGTCTTGAATGGGATGTAAATAAGTTAGCTTAACAGGAGAAATCTATGATTGCCAATTTGAACAATCAGCCGTTACCTGACCAAAATCAGAAGCAAGTGCAGTCGCAAATATCGGGTGTTTTAGTTGCACTAGACGACCCATTCGATAACATGGTTTGGGATTACTGTTTGAGTCAAACATACCCAATATCGGAACAGATTAAGATTGTACTGAGTGCTTTCTGGGGACCGTTTGCTGCCAAAAATGCTAGCAAGTCTCCAGAGCGAGTGCGAGCAATAGCTTGTTATTCACTGCAACAATTAGCAGCTCAACAAAAATTGATTGACTCAGTGTTTGAACTGTCAAGTGAATCAAGTGACATCCTCCTACGCCAACTGAGTACAGTATGGCGTAGGCTTCTTTGCAGCCCGATGAAGGGTGTGCAAAATTTCCTTCGCGGTACTATTATCTATAGTTCCTACTACAGAAAGATTCCCGCCACGGCGTTTTATACTGGGAAAAATGTCCAATCCCAGTTTCTTTAAATTAATCGCAGCATTGATATCACGATCGACCATTAAAGAATGTTGCTCATCCCAATAGTTTCGCATACCGCAATCGGCAAAAACAATTTCATTCCGATAGCACAGAACCATTGAGGTATAAGCAGGTTTTTGCGGAACGACGGCTGATCCAGCTTTTTCGGCTATGTATTCCAGCGTCTTGAAAAATTGACCAAACGCAGCATCCAACCAAGACTTGTTTAGTCCTGATTTAGCTGATTGACCGTTTGGGAGGTAAGTACCCTCATGATCTTGCTTAACTTTATTCCGTTTCGTTAAGCCTTTTAAGTTTAAGTCCTCATGAAAAAAGAATTTAGCTCCAGACCTGACAAGTCTGTGAGCTGTTTTGTAGTGGAAATCTTGGCGAGAACGCGCTATTTTTTGGTGCTGTCTCGCTTCTTTTTTGGCTAATTTCCGTCGGGCTTTAGAACCGCGCTTCCGTTTGTTCCGCTTCCTTGAGATATGGTCTAACTTAGCTTGGTTTTTGCGAAGCGGTTTTAACGAAGGTAACTTCTCGCCTGACGACGTTGCTAAATAGACATCTTCATGGAGCACCGCATCTAACCCAATTGAGTTGTCCCAGTTTGGGGTAACTTTGTCGAGCGTGAACTGGGGCACACAAGAGGCTTCAAGCATTACCTGGATAAACCAACCATCAGCCTTTCTAGTCACGCTAATTTGCTTGATGGTAAATCTATCGGGGACCCTGCGGTGCTTCCGAACTTTTACGACACCTAACTTCGGCAATCGGATATAAAACCAATTCTTGCGAACTAATTTAATCCAGTCGTTGTTAGCCGTAGAAAAAGTCATCGTTCGGTAATCCGCTTCAGTCTTGAATCGAGGTTTACCCGATCGCCCGCCTTTGCTATCCCCTACAACAAACCGCTCAAAGGCTTTATCTACTCGCTTAGAAACATCTTGCAGAATAGTTGAATCTACCTGCTTGAAGTCCAATAGCTCGCCACTGTGGAAGACTTTTACTAGGTCTTTTTTGATGACTGGTAATTGTTGTTTTTGGGAATAGTAGTTAGGCTTTTCACGAGGCGTAGAGATGCTAGCAACTAATGGGCAAGCATTTATAGCAGTCCGGTTACTCTCCCACCAATCAAATCGATCGCCTAGCTGCCTGTTGTACCAATAGCGACAAATTCTCAACCAATGATTTAGGCTTAACTTTTGAATGGTGTTGGGATAGAACTGATACTGATATGTTACTTTCATTGCGCTACGACCTTTACGCATTTGCTGAGAATAAAAATACCAGAAAAAACTATATTGTGTCAAGCAGTAATTTAATAATTATGTCAAGTAACGATGTTGGCAAATAAAGATTTGTTCATCTCGTCATCCACACCTTCATTGCTCGCCAGCATAGCGGGCGAGGACATGAAAATGTGGAATCCTCGATTAACGCGCCTCTCATCCCACACTAATTGAAGCGATATAGTGTGTGTTCTCAATCTGTTCTAAATACTGCAATTCGGTGGGAGTAAGAGCCGTTGTTCTTTCTAACAAGTTCAGAATTTCGACTTCAAAAGGATCTAGATTTCCTAATTGGTGAAGTCGGCCAGTGCGATCGCAAATTTCTTGAAGTCCCGGTTGATTTTCGAGCGGTACAGCAGTGAGAGCCGAGTGTTTGAATGTGTATAACTGCATAGTAACGGTGGGGATGTGTCGCATCCACACAGTGGCGGTTTTCTCCCCGACAGAGTGAATGCGGCCTAACCTGCCGTTAACATCTTGGCGATCGGGCGCGTACACTTCCACCAAGGAACCAATTTTGAGCGTCAGGTGGTGAGCGATGGCAGCTTGCTTTTCAGGTTTTACCCAATGACATCGCCCCTGTAAAGTTTTGGCAACTTGAGCCGGACGACTGCGAGCATCATTTGCCACTATTATAAAACTTTATTAAGTTTGTAAGCAGTAGTAAACAATGGTAGTATCATATAGTCATACAGCACTTCCGGATGTTATGAGGTACAGTAGCAGCAATTAGTAAACCAGTTTTTGAGATGTTTCGGATTAATTAAGTCAAGAGCCACAGCAATTATCGTATCAACCATTTGAGTGGTGGTTGGTGAAAACTGTCGCAATAAAGATTTGAGTTGCGACCACCATAATTCAATTGGATTAAAATCAGGAGAGTATGGGGACAAACACAAGATAGAAGCACCCACCGCTTCAATCATAGGCTTAATTGAATCTACTTTATGCGCTGGTAAGTTATCCATCACTACTACTGCTCCCGACCACAATTGTGGCACTAAGCATTTGTCGATAAACACCTCAAATGCTTGGCTATCCATCGAGTTGTCTATGGTCATTAATGCCACTACTTCCGTGAGACTAATTGCACCAATTACTGTGACTTTCTTGCCTCGATAAAAAGGTTTGACCGCATAGGCTCTCGTGCCTCGTTGGGAACGTGCATGAGTTCTGGTTAAACCTAGCAATACTCCAGTCTCATCTAAAAAGACTAGATTTTTGGGGTCGATATGCTTGACTTTTTCCCAATACTCTAACCTTAATTTCATGACTCTTTCAGTGCCTGCTTGGCTACTCCTAACTGTTTTTTTTTACGATTTAATCCTAACTTTTGTAAGGCGTTACACATGGCTGTTCTACCCACCCAATTTCCCGTCTTCTGAGCAAATAACTCACACAATTCTAGTAAGGTTGCATCGGGATGTGCTGCCACTATTTCTCTCAAAGAAGCTGTGGAATTATTCAAATGACTATATCTCGGTTTTCCACTCTCGTTTCGGCTGTAAATTCCCCTCTATTTTTTGTTGCTTGACCAGTTTTTGAACTAAACTTTTACTGACGGAAAATATCGCTGCTGTTTTTCTGATCGACAGCTTCTGATCTTGATGGGCTGCTACTATTTTTGTCCGCAAATCTACTGAATATGCTTTCATTGGTGTATTTTTTAAATCTATTCTTATTGTACCTCATAACACCCGGAAGTGCTGTAAGGGTCAACTGATAGAATTATTGTGATCGTTAAAAAATGGAGAGTCTGAATGCAACTAGCAGAGAGACACATCATTAAATCCACCGAAAATCGTTTTGTTGAAATAGACGGATTAGCCTTTAAATCGAAAAATTTGTACAACGCCGCTAACTACATTATTCGTCAGAGTTTTGTCTATGGATGGGGTTATATAAATTACAACGAAATGAACCATTTAATGAAGTCTCATCAAGCATATAAGGAATTACCAGCCAAGGTAAGTCAACAAATATTAATGATATTGGACAAGAATTGGAAGTCTTTTTTTGAAGCAGTCAAAGCTTACAAAAGAGAACCCACGAAATTCACGGGTCGCCCGAAATTACCAAAGTACAAAGATAAAGTCAAGGGTCGGAATATTCTCGTCTATACAATTCAGGCGATTAGTCGCCAGCAACTAAAGAAAGGAATTATCAAGCTTTCCGGGACTAATATTTTAATTAAAACTAAGATAGAACAAGAGCAGATTTGTCAAGTTAGATTGATTCCCAAATGCGATTGCTATGTAATTGAGGTAATTTACAATGCCTGTGCTGAGCGTAGTCGAAGTGAACCGGAGTCCACCGTGGATGAAAACCAAAAAGAATTAATAGCTAGTATTGATTTAGGATTGAATAATTTAATGGCGTTAACTTCAAATCAGCCGGGCTTTACCCCTCTGCTGATTAACGGGCGACCATTGAAATCAATTAATCAATTCTACAACAAACGTAAAGCACAGTTACAATCTCAGTTAAAAGGTCTGCGTAAAACTTCATCACGGATTCAACGCCTAACTCGTTGTCGAAACCAGAAAATCGATAATTACTTACACCATGCCAGTCGTGACATCATTAATATTTTAAGAGAACGAAAGATGGGAACTCTGGTAATTGGTAAAAATGTACAATGGAAAAACGAGATAAATTTAGGGAAACAAACTAATCAGAACTTCGTAACAGTTCCTCATGCTCGATTGATTGAGATGTTGGAATATAAGGCTGCATTGGTGGGAATAAGAGTGATGGTGCAGGAAGAATCGTATACTTCTAGATCCAGTTTCCTGAATTTAGACCCGATTCCTGTTTGCGGGGAGAATGATGCCGATCGTGTCAAGTTTTGCGGTAAACGAATTAAGAGAGGATTGTACAAAACATCGAGCGGTCGATTAATTAACGCTGATGTTAATGGATCTTATAATATCTTGAGAAAAGCAGTCCCAAATGCTTTTAGCGATGGGATAGAGAGCTGCGTAGTTCAGCCGAGGCGGGTTAATCCGCTTGAAGTAAAAAAGAAAGGGGAGGGACTTGATGCCTCCCATGTCATGTAATAGATGACTATACTTTTACAAGCTATAATTGGTATATTGCCAACATCTTAGCTAAAAAAATCATCGATTGGCTTATAAACAACTATGCCAACTTCAACGATCAATGTTCAACTCAAAGAAATTATTGCCCAAATCCGCCAGGGATTAGAAAATCTTTATGGCGAACAGTTAATCCGAATCATTCTCTATGGTTCCCAAGCCAGAGGCGATGCTAGACCGGACTCCGATATTGATATATTAATCCTTCTCAAACAACCCTTCAATTACTCCCAAGAAAGCGAGCGTATTTCTGTTTTGATTGCCGATATATGCTTAGAACATACCGTCGTGATTAGCTGTATGTTTGCCACACTTCAGAAGTACCAAGAGTATGAAAGCGGTTTCTTTCGCAATATCCGTCGCGAAGGAGTCCCAATATGAACCCAGAGCAACAAAGGTTACTTGATAAAGCTGATAGAACTTTGCAGGCTGCACGGGTTTTATGTGAGCAAGGCTTTTTTGATTCTGCCGCTTCCCGCGCTTATTATGTGATGTTTTACATAGTCACTGCATTTTTAGAGTCAGAGAAATTATCTTATTCTCGCCACTCCGCTGTCATCGCCGGTTTCGGTCAAAAATTTGCTCGTTCGGGCCGCGTTCCGGTGCAGTTCCATCGTTACCTAATAGATGCCCAAAAAACTCGATTAGAAGCTGACTATAACGCTGATATACAAATCTCACAAACAGACGCAGTGCAAACAATAGATCGGGCAGAAGAAATGCTCAACTTTGCTTTGGCAAATATTGATTCTATTCCTCCATCCTCTCCTTGATTGAGTAGATAGCCTGCTTTCCACTCCTGCACCCGCCAACTAAAGAAACCGGGTTTTTCAGCAGATTCAACACTGCGATTCAGTATTTTCGTAAAAAACCCGGTTTCTGGGCCTCCCTCTTTGAGTCCTATATATTAACTTTTATTATAAAAACTCCGATTTTGCGTAAAAATACCCCGCGAAATCCCAATACACAATAGAAGGCTTTCACCTTCGGAGCAAATTCACTCCCCAAAAACTATGACAGCCACAACTATGCCGATCGCCAGATCGCCCCTTACAGCCACCGTCTAGCCACCGCAACCGACGCAAAGGATCTCGCCCCCCTCTGGCAAGCATTCGCTGCTGAACGCAAAGGATCTCGCCCCCTCAATGCTAGTCAAACCTAACTTTGACTTTGAAAAATACGTCATCAATTAAATCAAAAAACCCCTTTCTTTCTGCTGGTTATTAGAACACAGCGACAGCATCATCGGTTGTCTATTTATCTACTATTACGACGACGAAGCCCCGCCTGCAAATCTCCCCGAATATTTGATTCAGCAACACCATGAGGCACTCAATCAAGCTTGTGTCTGTTCTCAATCAGTTCTAAATACTGCAATTCGGTGGGAGTAAGAACCGTTGCTCTTTCTAACAAGTTCAGGATTTCTACTTCAAACGGATCTAGATTGCCTAATTGGTGAAGTCGGCCAGTGCGATCGCAAATTTCTTGAAGTCCGGGTTGATTTTCGAGCGGCCGGGCGGTGAGAGCTGAGTGTTTGAAGGTATGCAAATTCATGGCAAGAGTAGGGATGTGCCGCATCCACACGGTAGCCGTTTTCTCGCCCACTGACTGAATGCGCCCCAACCGACCGTTAACGTCCTGGCGATCGGGCGCGTACACTTCTACTAAGGAACCAATTTTGAGCGTCAGGTGATGAGCGATGGTAAGTTCACCTTCAAGCTTTACTTTTTGGTCGCGCCCCTGTAAAGTTTTGGCAACCTTAGCCGGACGGCTGCGAGCATCAATCGCCAAAGCGATGACCTGCTTCTTGGTCATCCCCGCAGAGCGATTCAGTATTTTCCACTTCATATCCTCTCCTCCAATAGAACTCAGGGTGTCTACTGCTTTAGCAAACTGAGCGTCTCTGCGAATTGTTTTTGGGGATGCCTTGAACTGTGCCCCCAACTTTGTCTCTGTTTTCAAGTGGTCAAAATGACCACTTGATTTTCTGTCTCCGCCGCGGGACTGTTTGGTGAGTTCGTACCAAGTGCCGCGCAAATAGCTGACTGACTCAGACGTGAGATTGCGGCGGCCCAGTTGATTGAGGAGCATCCAAACTTTGACGGTGTTAGGGCTGTCGAAAGACATCTCTACAGTTTGGTAGGGGATGCCGTGCGCCGTACAAATAGCATAGCGGTTGTGACCGTCGATGAGAATTTTTTCCTCAGCCCAAACCACCAAAGGGTCCCGACACCCTTTCTCTTGAATGCTGGCTTCTAAGGTAGCAAACTCGCTCGCACTCAAAGGAGGGATGAGCGTTTGGAAATCTGGGTCAATCCGCAGGGAGTCTGCAACAGTGTGGTGGTGCTTTCGGGTTGAGCCTCGCAAAACTACTAAAGGTTGACGCTGCTCGCTGCCCGGTGTCTCCTGAGTTGGGTGCATTTCCTAGTGCCTCCTGAGATAAGTCAACCCCTGACTTGCCAGCCCCAAAGCTAGACACCAGATTGAAGAAGTTGACTCGTATAGGTTGATTCCATATTACCTATAGTACCACGGAAATTTGCTCGTAATGTGGGATAATAAAGAAAAAAGTCGAAAGGATAATGTTGCAAAATGCCCCCAAGCAAAGGAACGCAGCTCCACCCCAACTCTCTAGCTAATTTAAAGTTAGGCGGAGGCGAACCTCGATATGAGGAGCCAAAAAAGCAAAGGAACATTCAGGTAACATCTGCGGGGTGGGAAGGTTTTCGCGCTATTGCTAGAGAGCGCGGATTGAGTTTGAGCGAGTTGATCGAACAGATTGGCAGGCGCAAGATTACTTTGACTGACGCCGAGGAACAAAGTCGCAAACAACCCACAGCCAATCTTTCAGGTATGGCGAGGCTTTGAATAAAGACGTACATTGCCGTCGGATGAGGAATAAACACAATGGTTCAATCACCTCCAAAACTTATAACTGTTGATGAATTTATTACAAACTACGGCGACAGCGATTGCTACGAACTGATTGATGGTGAATTAACCGAAATGGAACCAACAGGGCCGCACGAACAAGTATCCGGTTTTCTGGGACGAAAACTGAATGTAGAAATTGACCGCCTGGATCTACCCTACCTTATCCCCCCTCGCTGTCTCATCAAACTATTAGGAACAGCAACAGCCTTTCGCCCCGATGTGCTTGTATTAGACCAAACTCGACTAATTAATGAACCTTTGTGGCAACAAAAACCTGTAATTACATCAGGTTCTTCTATTAAACTGATTGCTGAAGTCGTTAGCACCAACTGGCAGAACGATTACGCTCGCAAAGTTGAAGATTACGCCATACTAGGAGTGCCTGAGTATTGGATTGTTGACTGTCTGGGCATTGGTGGCAGAGAATATATTGGCAAACCCAGACAACCGACAGTTACTATTTGTACGCTGCGAGAAGACGAGTATCAAAAACAGTTGTTTCAAAATGACGATCTACTTATTTCCTCAATCTTTCCCGACTTGCAATTAACAGCGCAACAAATCTTCGCGGCAGGCAGATATGCTGCTATCTAGGGCTTGCTGAATCAGTGAGAAAAGTAAACAGTGTATGGGTTTTCCGAACAAAAAAGTAGTAAGGGTCGCCGTGAAAAACAGGTATAATCAGTCAAAACCCGTGCATCACCACCTGCGATCGTGTATAGAAAAGCTGAGCTTGCCCCAAGCTCCCCATCCGACTTTGAACTCCCCTTTGAAGGAAGATTGTCAGAAGATAACCGTTGGGTAAAAATGACCCAACTAATTCCTTGGTTAGAATTTGAATCAGAATATGCTGCAAATTTTCCGACCGAAATGGGAGCACCCGCTTGCATCATTTAGGATGGCATTAGGGGCATTAATTATCAAAGAAAAGCTGGGAATCAGCGACATAGAAACAGTAGAACAGATCCGAGAAAACCCATACCTGCAATACTTTATAGGTCAATCAACATACAGTAATGAACCCCCATTTGATCCATCATTATTAGTCCACTTTCGGCAGCGAATCAGTGCAAACTTAATCAAGAAAGTGAACGAACGGATGGTGGAAAAAATGCGCGAAACCACCCCAAAACCGCCCGAAAAAAAAGGATTCGGACGCAAAAAATGAATTAACCAATCAAGGAAAATTAGTCATAGATGCGACCTGTGCTCCAGCAGATATTAGCTATCCCACCGACTTAGGGCTATTAAACCGAGCCAGAGTTCATACCGAAAAAATCATCGATATTCTCTATAAATCCCTCAAAGTAAAAATCAATAAAAAACCCAGAACCTACCGGAAAATAGCCAGGAAAGACTACTTAGCAGTAGCAAAACAACGACGACCTAAACGAAACAAAAAAATCCAAGCCCTTAAAAAACAACTGCAATATATCAAAAGAAACCTCGCTAATATTGAACAGCTAATCGAATCAGGTGCCACCCTACAAAGTTTGACCAAAAAGCAATATAAAACCTTGCTAGTTCTCACAGAAGTCTATCGCCAACAACTCTGGTTATTGGAAAATAAAAAACAGAGTATATCGGACAGTTGGGGTAAGTTTAAGCCAACCGCACATCCGTCCCATTGTTAGAGGAAAAGCAGGAAAACCCGTAGAGTTTGGAGCTAAACTGTCAGCGAGTTGCAGTGAAGGATATGTATTTTTAGACCGGATAAGTTGGGATAACTTTAACGAATCAGGAGACTTAAAAGCACTCATTTGAAGCATTTAAAATTTACACAGGATGCTATCCAGAATCAGTCCATGCCGATCGCATTTATCGAACCAGGGAAAATCGAGCCTGGTGTAAAGAAAGAGGAATTAGAATTAGTGGCCCCCCTTTAGGAAGGCCACCAGCAATTGTTAGTAAGGAAACCAAGAAACAAGCCTGGGAAGATGAAAGAATTCGTAACTCTATTGAGGGCAAATTTGGACAAGGTAAAAGAAGATTTAGCTTGAATCGAGTGATGGCAAAGCTTGATAATACTTCGGAAACAGCTATTGCTATTACTTTTTTAGTGATGAACCTTGCTACCTGGTTAAGACGGGTTTTTTGTGTGTTTTTATGTCAAAAACCAAAAATCACACCTATTTATGGTTCAATGATTATTAAAAGCTATAACTGGGCAAGTTATAGTCAACAAAAAGTTATGTTTTGCCGAGCTTGAATTGCCCATTAATTGCGATCGCGATTTTTCCTAACTTATTCAGTAAGCCCTATCTAGCTTATATCCAGGTAACGTCGGTGGGATGGAGAGAATTCGTGCGGTGCGATCGCCATTGAACTGGGATTGAGTCTCAACGAGTTGAGCGAACAGATTGGCAAGGGTCTGATTCCCCTTGGCGCTGAAGAAAGTAACTAATAGCTTGGTCAGGAAAAGGAGGGTTCATTCAAAAAAACTTTTTATCAACTCGTTACCAGAAGTTTTTTTGAAAAAGAACACTAATTTAGTCGTTGATTCTCCGAGCATTTTAACTAGCTTTCAAAATTTGCTCAATTAGGGAGACAACTTGCTGCGGTCGATGCTCAAAGTGCTTCTTAATTTGAAATTTTAACGAATCTGCTGGCACATCTTTTTTGTTGAGTTTCAGGCGAATATGCTCACTTCGTGGGAGAGTGGAATTGAGCGCTCGAATAACGGTGCGGCATTGTCGGAGACTCAGGCTATCGACTTGAATGAAGGGTAGATTTAATGTGTCGGTATCGAGTTGAATATTAGAAGCAAATTCGGCTTTAACTTGTAGCGAAGAGGTGAGGCGCTGTTCTTCTGTGGGTTCTGGAGTTGCTGCACATTCGGCAACAGCAGGAAAGGAAGCAATTTCATTGAGAAGAGGCACAAAATCTGGGGCAAGTTCTGCGGAGACTTTTTCAGAATAATTCATCTGCTTCGATGCTAACAGCGTAGCGATATAGTGAAGAATTAAGCCACCGTACCCAAAAATTACTACAGTTTCAATTGTGAGTGTGAGAAAATGCTGAAGAGATTCGTACATGATTATACTTGGCAAATGGAACATCTCTCAAACGCGCTCGCGTTTAATATCAAAACCTTTTAATAAAAACAGTTATTTGATTTATTGCCAAACGGTTTTACGATCTATTATTAAGTGGCTTGCATTCTCGCATAAAACTAATTAACCAGGGCTTAGGCTTTGTAATGGTGTGGCAAGAGTTTGAGATTCTTCGCATTACTTGCGGAACCTTCGCTACGCTCGTGGTAAACTGCTTGAAGGACTCAGAATGACATAATTAGGCTATTACTGCGTAAGTTCTATTAACTAAAGCCTTCTGAGAATGCTATCCACCAAACAGCAGACAAGAGTGGACAACCACTTCCAAGGCTGGAGAGATAGCCAGCCTCAGTTACAAACTACGTTTCGAGGGTCATGACACCTACAGGTGCTTTCCAGCTTGTAGCCCTGTCGTCAATAGTTAAACATCCCTATTTGGTTAAGGAAGTGCGATTGGCATAACAAGCCCTCAAAACATTGGCGAGGAAAACATTACCCCGCAAGGGAGGACATCCATGTCTAATTTTGTCTTTGTTGTCGATACCAATGGACAACCGCTTAACCCAGTACCACCGGGACAAGCAAGGCGATTGTTAAAACTGCAAAAAGCTGCTATTTATCGACGTTACCCCTTGACGATCGTACTCAAATACACAGTATCCGCTCCCCAAATACAACCCCATCAATTAAAAATCGATCCGGGTGCAAAAGTTAGTGGATTAGCAATTGTCCGAGACGACAAAGTAATCTGGGGTGCTGAATTAACCCACAGGGGACAACAAATTAAGCACGATTTAGCATCGCGTCGCGCCCTGCGCAGTCACCGGAGAAACCGCAAAACCAGGTATCGACAACCCCGGTTTTTAAACCGGACGCGAAAATCAGGATGGTTGCCACCCAGTCTAGAATCAAGAGTAGAAAATATTCTGACTTGGGTCAACCGCATACGCAGATACGTTCCAATTACAGGAATATCTCAAGAGTTAGTGAAATTTGACACTCAGGCGATGCAAAACCCAGAAATCTCAGGCATCCAGTACCAACAAGGAGAACTAGCAGGCTACGAAATCAGAGAATATTTACTAGAAAAATGGGGTCGAAAATGTGCTTATTGCAACGCCCAAAATATCCCATTAGAAATTGAGCATATCCACCCCCGATCGAAAGGCGGAAGTTCCCGAGTTTCAAATCTCACAATTGCTTGCCGTCACTGCAACGAAGCCAAGGGAAATCAGGAGCTTAAAGATTTCTTAGCACAGCAACCTGAGTTGTTCGATCGAATCGCAAAACAAGCCAAACAACCATTGAAAGATGCAGCAGCAGTCAATAGCACCCGCTGGCAACTCTTTAACAGACTGAAAGAAACATCATTACCAGTTGAAATCGGAACAGGCGGTCAGACCAAATACAATCGTACTCGATTGGAATTACCAAAAACTCATTGGTTAGATGCAGCTTGTGTGGGACTCGTGTCCCAATTAAAAATTTTGACTGCCGGGCCTTTGTTAATTCAAGCTTCAGGATGGGGCAGCCGTCAGATCTGCCAGCCAAATAAATATGGCTTCCCAATCAGACACAAGACACGGTGCAAGGAATTTTTCGGCTTTAAAACTGGCGACATGGTACAAGCAACTCTGCCTACAGGAAAATTTGCGGGTACTCATAGAGGCAGGCTAATTGTTCGAGCGAGTGGAGTTTTTGAGATGATGTCACCAACGGGAAAAGTTAGCCCAGTACGTCACAAATACTGTAGGGCAATTCACCATAATGATGGTTATACGTATACATTGTCCACTTGCGTCCAGTAAATCGGCAATTAGAGGCGTAGCGATCGCCAATATCGCAAAGGGAACTGGCGCGGTGGGTGGGCGGGCAAAACAAATCCTGCTTGGAGCAGGATTTTATCCCCTTTATCGGGGGTCGTCATTGATTACTTGACAAAATCATCAATCTCTTCATTATCGTCAGTTGCCTTTTTCTTATGAGAAGCTTTGACTGCCGATTCGATATAACGGAAGTGCAAGTCAATCACTGCTTGCTCAGATGAAAGCCAGTAAACATTGCTCAAGATTTCTTCAAGCATCTCGTCAGCCGAGTAGCCTTCATATTGCTTGTTAAACCAAGTATTGAACGCTTCCCAGTCAAGAGCTTTACCTTTCTGCAACTGTCGCTGTTTGGCACGTCCCGTTAACTCGCGGGCAACGTGCAAAAACATCTCGAAGCGCTGTTCTTCAAGAGTTTCTGCAAATTGCTTTTGCATCGGAGTTGGAGCGGATTTGCGATTAGCCATGATTAACCCTCAAGCGTGTTTTTTTTCACAACTAAAGCGACGGCAGTCTGCTAATTACAATTAATTCAAAAAAAATAGTGGTGGGTGAGTGGGTAAAATTAAATTCACAATCAAGGTCAAAACTTCCTTGATTGTGAATTTGTTGGGTCTGCTTCCCAGAGCGTCCTGATTCGGACGGTGGCGACAATTACAGCAGATTCCAGCTTTATGAAGTACAGTAGCAGCAGCTTGTAAACCAGTTTTTAAAGTGCTTAGGATTGACCAAATCAACGGCCGTAGCCAGTAAAATGTCAACCATCTTGGTAGTTGTTGGTGAAAACTGACGTAAAAAAGATTTGAGTTGCGACCACCATAATTCTATAGGATTGAAGTCGGGAGAATAGGGGGATAAGTTCAGTAAACTAGCACCAGCGGCTTGTATCAATGATCCAATAGTCCCCAACTTGTGAGCGGGTAGATTATCCATAACAACTACTGCACCCTCCCATAAGTTTGGCACTAAAAAATGTTCAATAAAGACTTCAAAAGCTCTGCCATCCATTGAGCCATTGAGGGTCATCAATCCTACTACTTTTTTTAAGCTAATTGCTCCGACAACTGTGACTTTGGCTCCGCGATAGAATGGTTTTAAATCGTAGACTCTACTACCACATATTGAACGTGCATGGGTTCGTGTTAACCCCAATAAAACGCCCATTTCATCCAAAAAAACGAGGTTGTCAGGGTCAATATTTTTCACTTTTTCCCAATATTCACACCTCAGAATTTGTACTCTTTCAGTGGCAGACTGACTACTGCGTATGGTCTTTTTTTTCGCGTTAAATTTTCTTTTTGTAATTCACGACACATCATGCTAGGACTGACAGCTTCCTTGTAGTTCATAAGCCAATATTCACAATATTCTGACAACGTGCTATCCGGATATTTTTCTACCATCTGGGTCAATTCAGTCCGGCGCGAGTTTAACACACTTTTAAGGCTTCCACCCTGTTTTTTGGGTTGAACGTGACCAGTCGTTTGTTTTTGTTTTAAGATTTTTTGAACAAACGCTTTACTCACATCAAAACGTTGGGCTACTTTCCTGACTGATGTATCACCTTGTTCATAGGCTTTAACTATTTTTTTACGAAACTCGATCGAATAAGCTTTCATTTTTTCTGCTGATGTACTAAATAGAGTGTACCACATATACATGGAATCTGCTGTATTACCCTGAATCGCGATTCGTGGAAAAGGCCTCGATAGAGGCAAAAAAATGCTCTGCTTTTTCAGCAGAGCTTTCTAATAAAACTTTAGCAATTATTCGTCGTCTTCCTCAAATTCTTCCTCTTCGTCTAAACTAAAATCATCCTCCTCATCGTCATCGGGTGCATCTCACTTTGGCAAATACATCAAATTGAAAGTTGACCGTTGAGATAAGCACAGCGAAGAGAAAGGATAGAGGGAACGCTCTCAATCTTCCATTGCGCTCCTGATATTTTTACCCTAAACCCAATTCGTTTAATGATTGATTCAACTGTTCCAGAACCTATCGAACTTATGGATTCTTCTTTATAGTATTGGTAGTTGACTATTCGGCAGCGATGAGTCTCTAAATAATTACAAAATGTTTTAAATGCTTGTTTTTTCATCTCTTTAAATAGATTGATAACTTCATCTATTTTACCTTGCCACAACATATTTTCTGCTAATTTCAAACGTTTTAGCGAACCTCCTACCTTGTAAAGATTTTCTTTCAGATGATACCAATCTAAGATTTCTTGTCTTTGTTCAGTATCTCCTATTTCTTGAAATATTTTCCAAATTCCCGCATGACCGTCTCCTAGGCAATACATAGGATGTCGCAATTTTTGGCTATTAGTCCAATCAATTAAATTTTGATTATTTTGAAAAGATGCTCCCGAATAAACATTATCTAAACAAATGGCTTTATAGTCTTTCCAGTAACAACCCTCGCCTTTGGTGTCGTTGCGTAGCCTGACTTTCCCGCCATCTAATGTAATTTCTTGAACTCCTTGTTTAGATGTAGGTAATTCAAATTCTTGTCGTTTGACTAATCTTTGTAATGTACTATGAGAGACTTTGATTCCGGTGAAAATCTCTAAATCTTTTTCTGCCATTTGATAAGATTCGTTGGCACTAATTAAAAGACAGCATTTTTCCATCATTGGACTGAATTGACTATACGCTTTCAATCCAAAATATTTCGCTTGATTGTCGGTAATTTCGAGCGAACCGACTATTGATTTTATTTTTCTGGGTTTTCCTGTTTGAATTCCTGATACTGCTGAAAAAAAAAGTTACCTAGTTCTGGTCCCACTTCTTCTAGCATTTTCTGACGGAGAGACTTTTCTATGCTATCAAAGCTTTCTAACTCGCTTGGAGCTGTATTTCTGTAAAGAATTTCTGCTGCCGCTTTTAAGTAGACTTTTAGCTGTTCTTGGTCTGAGGGTGTCATTTTCTTTACCTCATATTTTTGGGCAATTTTACTAGCTTTTCCATTTTAACCCTTTGGTGACATATTCGCCAAAGTGAGATGCACCCTCGTCATCATCCTCATCCTCATCGCCTTCCTCGTCTTCGTCATCCTCATCAATTTCATCGAGTATGTCATCAATTTCATCATCTTCATCATCGAGTTCGTCGTCCTCATCGAGTTCTTCAGTATCTTCTTCAGAGGATTTAGCTAACTCGTTGCGACGCTTTAAGCTTTGAGCATTGAACTCCATTAAATCGGCAATAGCAGCTTGCGGGTTGTCAGCAATTGTATCGTAAAGTTGGCTCATCGCTAAGGCAACAACTTCGACATCATACTTGAGTTCCTCGGGTCGGCCAACTAGCTTGGGAAAGACAGTATTGTTCCACTCTTGCCAGTCGAACTTTTTACCATTGCCATTACCGTTGCGCTTATTCAACTGAGCTTGAATATCCAATCCCAGTTTTTCGCGAATTGCGTGGCCAACCTTTGTCGAAATACGGCTATCGCGACGCTGAATTGTCACGCCGTACTTCTTATGAATTGTATTGCGAATCTGTTTGACTAGCTCGCCAGCAAGTTGCTCGGAGCTGAGGTTAGGTTGAGGTTTTGATTTTGCTCCATTGTTACTGCCGACAGTTTGACTGTTCTGTTTTTCAGGTGGCTTAGATTTAGCAGGCACTGGTGACTGAGAGCGAATGGGAGTGGCGGCGGTTTGCTTCTTACTTGTGACCATGATTGACAATTTAACTTGCATAACATCAATTTATTAGTGCCGTTAGGCACAATTACCCCCTCCAATTGAGGGGGAAAACTTCGCTCATTAGCAGGACGCTAAATTTTAATTATGTTAGTTAAATTTTTATGTTAAACATCCTCTACTTAGATGTATAAATTCATGAAATATTTCACGATTTTGTCTAATTTAAGAGTCCCTCCAACTCCAATATTTGCCCTAGAATATTACAGTGCAGATCGCCAAAAAATCTTGTCATCATTTCATCAGTACGCCAGTGAGTGTTGTTTACCTGTTTATTATTGGAATCCTGGCTATGCAACTCTTCAACAGGTGCGGTGTTTGGATAAAAATCTCCCAATTTTAGGTTGTCATTCAGATATGACAAGCGTTTCAGATATTTCCCAGATGTATAATAGTGAATGCGTCTTATGTAAAACTGAGCTATCTGTCGAGAGTGATGTCCTGCAATTTCTGCTGGAAAATGACTGCCCCGGTATCTTTTTGTTAGAGGACATTTTGGAGTCAGACAGTACCGAACAGCCTCTTGTCCGCCGTTATTCTCAATTGGCTAACGCATTCTTTGAGCTGAAAGGGCGTTGGGCCAACCAATATTGGGTACTGCTGGGTGAGTACATCCAACTGCCATCAAAGCTAAGTCCATTAATTCCTCTACTCAAATGTCCGTTACCCGATCGTTTTGAAGTCGAAGTTCTTGTAGATAATTTTTGCGATCGCAATTGTTCCCTTGATTTTGGTTCAGATGCGGTAGCTGCTAAAAAACGGCTGGCTGTTTCTAGTCTAGGGCTGCCAACTGCTGAAATTGAATTGGTGTTAGATCGATCGCTCTCTGTGACCGCTTCAGTTGTCCAAATCGCACAGTTGGTATTGGAGCATAAAATATCGCAACTTCGAGACCAGGGGTTGGAGTTCATTGCTTCTCCAGACGTGCCTCATGCTGGCGGTTTAGATTTATTAGACGCTTATTTGAGCGAAGTCGTAAAGCTGTCAGAAGCTGATGCCAAGAAATATCACCTCAGACCTCCCAAAGGAATGCTGCTGTGGGGGCCGCCGGGGACGGGCAAAAGTTTGAGTGCGAAGCTAGCTGCTAAGAAGCTAGGTTATGCGCTTTTAGCAGCAAGTTGGGGCAATATTCTAGGTTCCTCTAATCCCGATCGCGCTCTCAACAAAATGCTGGATACAGCCGATAATTTGGGCGGCTGCGTGCTGTTCTTTGACGATTTTGACAAGGGTTTTTCTGGCTGGGAATCAAATGCTGATGGCGGTGTAGCTAGACGGCTGTCGCAGAAATTGCTCACCTGGATGCAGGAACATGAGAGCCCCGTGTTAATGTTAGCTACTGTTAACCGCTTAGAAATGCTGCCGGCTGAACTTATCCGCAGATTTGACGACGGCGGAATCTGGTTTGTGGATTTGCCACACAGCGGCGCTCGCTATGAGATTTTCAATTTGCACTTAGCTAGGGCTTACTGAATAAGTTAGGAAAAATCGCGATCGCAATTAATGGGCAATTCAAGCTCGGCAAAACATAACTTTTTGTTGACTATAACTTGCCCAGTTATAGCTTTTAATAATCATTGAACCATAAATAGGTGTGATTTTTGGTTTTTGACATAAAAACACACAAAAAACCCGTCTTAACCAGGTAGCAAGGTTCATCACTAAAAAAGTAATAGCAATAGCTGTTTCCGAAGTATTATCAAGCTTTGCCATCACTCGATTCAAGCTAAATCTTCTTTTACCTTGTCCAAATTTGCCCTCAATAGAGTTACGAATTCTTTCATCTTCCCAGGCTTGTTTCTTGGTTTCCTTACTAACAATTGCTGGTGGCCTTCCTAAAGGGGGGCCACTAATTCTAATTCCTCTTTCTTTACACCAGGCTCGATTTTCCCTGGTTCGATAAATGCGATCGGCATGGACTGATTCTGGATAGCATCCTGTGTAAATTTTAAATGCTTCAAATGAGTGCTTTTAAGTCTCCTGATTCGTTAAAGTTATCCCAACTTATCCGGTCTAAAAATACATATCCTTCACTGCAACTCGCTGACAGTTTAGCTCCAAACTCTACGGGTTTTCCTGCTTTTCCTCTAACAATGGGACGGATGTGCGGTTGGCTTAAACTTACCCCAACTGTCCGATATACTCTGTTTTTTATTTTCCAATAACCAGAGTTGTTGGCGATAGACTTCTGTGAGAACTAGCAAGGTTTTATATTGCTTTTTGGTCAAACTTTGTAGGGTGGCACCTGATTCGATTAGCTGTTCAATATTAGCGAGGTTTCTTTTGATATATTGCAGTTGTTTTTTAAGGGCTTGGATTTTTTTGTTTCGTTTAGGTCGTCGTTGTTTTGCTACTGCTAAGTAGTCTTTCCTGGCTATTTTCCGGTAGGTTCTGGGTTTTTTATTGATTTTTACTTTGAGGGATTTATAGAGAATATCGATGATTTTTTCGGTATGAACTCTGGCTCGGTTTAATAGCCCTAAGTCGGTGGGATAGCTAATATCTGCTGGAGCACAGGTCGCATCTATGACTAATTTTCCTTGATTGGTTAATTCATTTTTTGCGTCCGAATCCTTTTTTTTTTCGGGCGGTTTTGGGGTGGTTTCGCGCATTTTTTCCACCATCCGTTCGTTCACTTTCTTGATTAAGTTTGCACTGATTCGCTGCCGAAAGTGGACTAATAATGATGGATCAAATGGGGGTTCATTACTGTATGTTGATTGACCTATAAAGTATTGCAGGTATGGGTTTTCTCGGATCTGTTCTACTGTTTCTATGTCGCTGATTCCCAGCTTTTCTTTGATAATTAATGCCCCTAATGCCATCCTAAATGATGCAAGCGGGTGCTCCCATTTCGGTCGGAAAATTTGCAGCATATTCTGATTCAAATTCTAACCAAGGAATTAGTTGGGTCATTTTTACCCAACGGTTATCTTCTGACAATCTTCCTTCAAAGGGGAGTTCAAAGTCGGATGGGGAGCTTGGGGCAAGCTCAGCTTTTCTATACACGATCGCAGGTGGTGATGCACGGGTTTTGACTGATTATACCTGTTTTTCACGGCGACCCTTACTACTTTTTTGTTCGGAAAACCCATACACTGTTTACTTTTCTCACTGATTCAGCAAGCCCTAGCTAAGTATTTCCCAGAGCAGTTTAGGGAAGGAAAAGAGAATCTTTGGAGCGACAGACAGTGGTATTTGCTACTATCTGATTATGCCGGAGCAACGAGTGCTGAAATTGCGATCGCAGTTAAACGCTGTGCCCAGCGAGCTTATTGTGAAGGGCGACCTGGTAAAATTGAATTGGCCGATCTGCGTTATCAGAGAACTCAGTTTGTGCTATCGTCTGAGCGTTCTTCTGAAGATATCCAGGGGATTCGCAACAAAGCGTCCTTTGCTCGGCCTGCTTCTGGGAGGGATGGGTCTAAATTTGCGGCGGCAGAGCAAGAATTATTCGAGTATCGACCACCTGCTTACGACAAAAGTTGAGTGCATGATAAACAACAATAGCATGGGTTTGTTGGTGAGCCAAAAAGTTTTGACTGTTGATAGAATTAGCGCAAAAGTTTTATGGCACTTTCTATAGCAGGACTTACGCCCTACGCCGCGCGATCGCTGTCAGACAAACTCCCAGCGCGAGATACAGGAAAGTAAACAAGGTAAATCGTTTCATTTTTTGCAAATAAAGCTCAGCGATAATCTATTCCTGTGCATTGCTAACAAGTTAGAAGGGGGTAGATTTTGTCAATACCTCTTAAGATAGAAATATTAGGGAATAATAATGATAATCAAATAGGGGAAAGGGTGAGAGAGTCCGCCTGTGGCGGACTCTCTCACCAGAGCACGATTATCATTATTAATAAGTTGTGCGATCGAGTGGCGTTGCATCACGATCGATAATCATGGCGGGCGATCGATAATCATGGGGGGCGATCGATAGTAATGGCGGGCGATCGATCCCGGGTTGCACCACAAGTACATGGCAGCGTTGCCGCGAGCGAGATCGATGGCGAGCGTTGGTACGATCGAAGGATATAATTGACAAATAATTGAGCGATTGTGTAGGTCAGTAAATATGGCTAAAAGTCAGAAAACCAACCGTGACCACGCCAAAAAAACTACAAAACCGATGGTGGAGGACGAGGAGATTGCCTCACAACTATCGGCGTTACTAACACCGGCGATTACCTCACAAGAAAATTACTACCGCCAACTAGGTTTACGAGGGAGAATTCTTAACCTACCGTTGATGGTAGCAGCGGTATTAACCCTGCTATGGCGAGATGTAGCGGGAGTAACAGAGCTCACAAGAATGCTGGCAAGAGAAGGTTTTTTATGGTGCCGACCTACGACAGTCAGTCAACAAGCTATGTCTCAAAGGTTTCTAAGTTTTCCCGCCACATTATTTGAGGGAGTCTTTAAAAACTTATTGCCAAGTTTAAGAACTGCTTGGTACCAGAGAAAACAACGACCCCTACCAGAAAGCATTCAATTTGCCTTGACCAAATTTTCGAGAATTTGGATAGTAGATAGTTCAACCCTCGAAGCATTGTTTTGCAAGCTCAAAAGCCTGGAATATCTACCTAAAGGGCAGTTGGCAGGGAAAATGGCAACAGTTATAGATTTAATGACCAGGCTCCCGGTTGATATTTGGTTTCAGGAAAACCAAGCGAGCTTCTGATGTTAAGCTTGAAGAAAACATCCTGCAATTAGTACCAACTAAAACCTTACTCTTACTGGATAGAGGATTTTACCATTTTAGCTTTTGGCTCAAATTAATTGAACGAGATATCCATTTAATTACTCGTTTAAAAAAAGGATCGGCTATTCAAGTAGAGCGAGTATTTACCAAAAGTTACGACCTGAAAGATAGTCTGGTACGCTTGGGTTCGGGAACAGCAAGAACTCCATTTATTACCTTGCGTCTGATTGAAGTTCGCTCGGGTAAAACCTGGCATTCTTATTTGACAAGCGTACTAGATCCTCAAGTGCTACCACCCTACGTCGTGGCAGATTTATATCGCAGGCGCTGGAGGATTGAAGAGGCTTTTAATACCGTAAAAAGGCTGTTGGGATTAAGCTATTTGTGGACGGGTTCTCTCAACGGGATTCAGTTGCAAATTTGGGGAACATGGATATTTTATGCAATTTTGGTCGATTTAGGTGATGCCGTTGCCGATCGACTATCTTTACCAATAGATTCGATTTCGTTAGAGATGATTTACCGGGGTCTTTACCATTTTTATGTGGCCCGCCAACAACGCACCGGCAACTGACCCGATCGAGTATTTCGCTGCGCCTGAAAATCGAGATTTAGATATTGTTAAAGCTCAACGAAAACCCAATGTTAAGTTAATTGTTGCACCTTTTCCCGATCGACAGCGAGGGTCTGACTGCTTTTTCTTTGAAGCATCTTCTCAAATCCCCTTGACAACTGCCATCCAAGCTTAACTTGTTACGAATGGAGTGAAGTAGGCGATCGCAGCCAGCAATAGAACCACACCATAAAGCGCCACAGGCAACGCAGCAAAGTGATTTTCACCCATCCATGCGGTGACAAAGGGAAATAATGATAACCAGAACAACAAATGTAGGTTTGCCCACAAAGTTGAACCATTCACTTGTCGGACTGCCTGAAACAGGTGATGGTGATTGTTCCAGTAAGTAGGTCGGCGCAAAAAAACCAAACTATGTTAAGATGAGTAAACAAAAAGAATATATCTACTGAGGTAACTCAATATATGGGCGCTAGATTAAGGGTATTCCTGACTCAAGAGCAAGACAAAACTCTATTAAAACTGAGAACTGCTGCCGTACCACAAAAAGTCAAAGATAGAGCAGAAGTAATTAGATTAAATGCACATGGCCCGTAGGTTGAAAAAATAGCTGCTCATTTTAACTGGACTCCACAAACAGTGAGAGAGGTTTTACATAAATGGTCGAATCTAGGCATGGAAGGGCTTTGGGAGTTGCCTGGTCGAGGGGCAAAGCAAACGTGGAAAGAGGAAGATATAGAGTTTTTAAAAGAATGCCTCAAAAACGAATCACGTACATATAACAGTCTTCAATTAGTCCAGAAATTAGAAAAAGAACGTTCTGTTAAACTAAGTGCAGATCGATTAAGACGGATACTAAAAAAAAAGGTTTATTTGGAACCCACATTCCGCACCCTCAACTGGCACACACGCAGTTGGGGTGCTCCGTCCGAGTCTCTCGTCCGAGATAATAATCAAAAATACCCGCGACCTGTTGGGTCACAATCGCATCGACCTGTTGGGGCAAGTTGAAAATTAACTGCTTTCGGGCAAATCCTAGATTCTCGATATCTAACAACACCTTCATCCGTCATAATTAACTATTAATCGACAGCAGATATTTCCAGCAGCCTGATAATTACACATCACTACTGAATCAAATATTTATGAAATTTCTGTCAGTTTTGCTCATCAAACAAACTGCTCGATCTCAGATTAATAAATAATAAGACTTACAGGAGAGCGGCAGCAAGTTCAATATAGCCATTCGCTCGGCTGTTAAATTAGAAATTTGTTGAATCCCTTGTAGGCTCACCAGATGAATTGATTGAAATATCTGGCAAATCCAACGGAGCGTCGGTCGATTAGTTTGTTTGCCCAACTGATTTTTCAATTGGGAATTAGTGCGTTGCAAACTGTGACGCAGTAACCTTTGACCTAAAGTATAGACTAACAAACACAAACCCATTACCAATGCCAAAGCTTCGATTCTTTCCGGCGACTTGAGAAATACACTGTCCGTAAAAAACAGCGGATCTTTCAAGAACCCAAACCCTCTTTCTGCTGACTGCTGTTCTTTGTATTTCACAATCATATCGTCAGGCTCTAATTGCTGAGTTTCCAGCACATTAGTGGCGAGAATAAACCTGCCACAGGCTTTGGTTTCTTTGGCGATCGCACCTGTATCTGGTTCCAGTTTTGCTTGAACTTTAAATCTCTGTTTCGAGCTGGATTTCTCGCGAGCATTTGGATCGTTAGTATTAGTCTTTACTGTAATTTCTTTGCTACTAACTTGGGTGATATTGTAAAATTTTAGTTGTTTGGATAAGCGATGAGCTGCGGCGGCAGCGTCGGCGGCACAAGCAAATTCAATTTTTGAGAGTTCTTGCAGTTTATTCTCAGCTTCAGCCTGGGCTTTTTTGAGTTTTTTTTCGAGTTTTTGTCGGTCTGAATCGCGTCGCAAACTGCTCTCTACTACTAGCCATCTTTGTTCAATTCCACCATAATTACTTTTGTGTTCTGACCAGCTATATCCACTCACAGAACTGGGGGTAAATTCTGCTTCATTTAACTGAGATACCAGTTGCTGCGCTTGCTTGATACTCAACGGTACGCGGGTTAACCATCTTAAATTGGTTAACATTTCTAAGTTAGGAGCTGAATATAATGCACTATCTGCAACCATTAAACTGTCAAGGTTTAACTGTTGTTTAAACTCCTGACAAATTGATGCGAATATGGCTCGATCTGATTCATTTCCCGAACCCACCCGTAAAAATAGCGGTACATCTCCATCGCTACTACAAATTAAATCTAAAATGAATTGTTTTAAGTCGGGTCTGCGATCGCGGGAGTAGCCGTAGGTAATCTTAATTGGCACGGCAGATGACACGGGTTTAGTTGACTCGCTATCTTCGCTATCTTCGCTATCTAGCGCCGTTTCTGGCTCGATAACAGATACAGATGGTAGCTCGGATTCGTATTTGCCATGCAGGTGAAAGGAAGTTGAATCTAAATGGGATGTCTCTGTATCGAGCTCAAATTTTTGAGCTGCTGAAGCGGCAATAGTTGTAAATATTTGGCTGCTGCCTGCTAAATATAGCTTGTCTAATACTCTACCTAAACGGTATTCATTCAGGTGTGATGCTTGAATACCTTCACCCATTAAATGTTCGAGCGCTTTGCCTTCAAAAAATTTAGGAAATAAGTATAATGGAGCGGAAACAAGCCCTAACCCATTGATAATCATTGCTTTGACTGCTAGACCTGGACTGACAATCTCACCCGGTTGTTCCCCTACTAACTCATTGATTTTTTGGACAATTTCTATTTCATCAACTAGACCTGCTATTAAACCAAGATGGTCGAGGTTAGAGACGGCGAGTTCAGTTGCTTGATGCACGGGTTTCATTCGATCGAGCGAATTGTTTGCTACTTGAGTTTAGACTATTTTTATCCTCCGCGTCGCACGGGGGATAATTGGTTTTTGTTGTTAATTTACACGCTCGTACATTTTCCAACTGAATCGATCGCTTGCTCGATCACCTGACACGGCAGGCGAGAGTATTTCTACTCATCTAGAGCCGACTGATCGACTCGGACGGGGCACCCCAACTGCGTGTGTGCCAGTTGAGGGTGCGGAATGTGGGTTGGAAACGAGCGAGAAAAAGTCACAAACAAAAACAAGACCCGATAGTACAAGAAACGAAGCAATCTGACTTAGATATGTTGCAATTAGAGGCAGAGGCGGGAGGAATTGACTTAAAGTATCTAGATGAATCAGGGTTTTGTATGTGGAGTGAACCAGGTTATACTTATTACCCAATAGGTGAGCAAAAACGGTTAGAACAAACTTTCGCGGCGTGGTCGTAGACTAAGTATTATCGGACTTCTTCAACCTGACATAAGTTTTGTCTACGGTTTAGTAATTGGGGGTGTCGATCGAAAAGCTTATATCAAAATGATGGAACGAGAAGCCCAGGAAGCTGCTGAAATTGGACGACCGAGAGTAATCGTACAAGACAATGGCCCAATACACCGATGCAAAGAAGTCCAAGAGTTATGGCCGCATTGGGAAAAGCAAGGTTTATATATCTTCTTTTTGCCCAAGTATTGTTCGGAAATGAACCCCATTGAATTGGAGTGGCAACACATTAAGAAAGATGAGTTAGCAGGACAAATGTTTGATGATGAATTAGAACTAGCCTATGCCGTAATTCATGGAGTAGAAGTTAGAGGACAAAGGGGAAGTTACACTACGCAACGTCTTAAGTTTAACTCCAATTAGGTAACTTAATATTTTGTTACATAGATTGGTTTTTTCCCGCCTACCTACTTAGATACCAACATGCACGAAACTCAACACATAGCTTAGAAAGGTTGGAATCAGCGGACGTAGTGCAGCTAAATCTGACTCATGAGGTGTTTTTAACTCCAGCACCATAATGGTGATAATAATAGCAATTACCCCATCACTGAATGCTTCTAACCTACCTTTAACCATTTTTGGGTATGCTCCTTGTCTGCTTACCGTGTTGTATAACTGCCGTTTGCAAAAATGGTTGTTTGGTTATCCACTATCCATTTAGTATCTCTAAGTGACAGCAGATCGCTTCAGACTTTGTATCAAGGTCGCTAGTCCATCCGCTTCAGCAGTTTGCAATTTGTTAGCCTTACACGGTTGGGGAACGCTCTAGGGCTACTCGATCCCAATGCCCTAAGTTGGCTGCTGCTTCATAGGTGCTTTGGGAAAAAAGCAAGAGCGTTGCATAGGTATCCTGCCAAGCTGCTAAGGGCAAACTGGGCCAAATGATTGAGGCTGATGTGAAATCTGAAATTAGGGGCGCGTCCTTCTCCTGGGCGTAGTCGCCGAATCACCCCGTTGCCGCTTGTGCAAAATTCACGGAACAATTGCAGTCACGCGGATTTCAACACGCATCGTTGGCAGTCCAAGCGCCGCCACTCCTAGCTCTGTCCAAATTGGGGCGTGGTTGGGCATGTAATGACGAAATAGCCTGACTATCACATCATTAACCTCTGGGGGAAACCCGCCAACATGGTAAGAATTGACGTGAACCACATGCTCCCAACTCGCACCAGCAGTTGCCAAGGTTCGCTCTATGTTCCGAAATGCCTGAGCAATCTCATCTGCGATCGCTTCGGGAATTTGCAGATTGTCATCCCAGCCGCCTTGGCCGGATGTCTCGACGCGATTGTCAATTTTTACCGCTTGCGAGTAATGCAAATTATTCAGCATATATTCCCCATAACCGGGGGTGACAAAAAACTCGGGCTTTTTCATTGTGTTCCTTTGTTCAGTACGTTGTGTTTATTATGTAGAAAAGAGGTTTGTAATCTAATTCACGCGATGAATTCGATGCCATACTTGGGTGCCGCTGCCAAAACTCGCTCGATCGCTTCCGGAGTGACTGAGCGTAATGGAGCCTCTAGGTTGTCTACTGGAACTCGGCATCTCTAAAGTGTGGTGAGTCGAAGTACCTGATTGCTTTCAGATTCTTACGATGATTTCTCAAATACCTGTGATGAACTGTCGCGGCTAGTCGCGCCCTGCGACAATAATCTTTTCGGCTAGACCGACTGGGTTAGAAAACATCACCTCATGACCACCCGGCATTTGCACGAGCCGAAATAGCCCCAAGCGGCTAGACATCCTGGGATGCCAACCCCACTCGCCTTGGGGCAGGCAAGTATCTTCTGTACAGTAGAGGTAACTTTTAGGAATCGATAGCGAGTAAAACTGCTTCAAGTCCAGCTTGTCAATCAATGGTTGATACGGTTCAGGGGATAATTGTGTGTAACTGGATTGAGCCAGTTTGAGGTCAGCATCGTTGAGAAACACTTCTCGCCAAATCTCAAAAGGCATCGTTATCGTATTATCGTCCGATTCTCTCGCTAGATTGTCGAGTAACGCTTGAGTGTCAGGTGGGATGTTGTCTTTGAGGCTCTCACCATCATTCAGGACAAAGGCATTGAAAAAGATTAGCCGTCGAATGCGATCACGGATTGCTTCAGCAACTTTGGCAATAATGCTGCCACCAAAGCTATGTCCAAGTAAGACAATATCGGTTAAGTCTTTCTCAACAATGTAATCGACGATCGACTGGGTACATTGAGCATGGTTGACGTTTTTATTCACGCCTTTACCATGACCCGCGATCGTGGGAGCAAAAGCCTGATGACCTTTCGCTTCTAGATGTTGGATGACCGCGTTCCAAGCAGAACCATCGTGCCACGAGCCGTGAACTAAGACAAAGGTTGACATTGGATGACTCCTTGCAATGCGGGATGAATATTCTGTTCTAATGACATTAAAAGTTTCTCCTTTGCTATCTGCAACGAATTCATTACGTTTGTGTAGCAGCGGAAGGTAAAGTTCCAGGTGGCCCTAAAATTTCGTCGCCAATCTCAGCAGAAATCTGATCAACCAGCGATCATTATTAAAAACTCGAGATTGATCTGCTTGATGACGCTGCTTGAGACCTGCAACGAGGTCGGTTACTTGACGTTGAGCCTCTGCACTCAGCGAGTCAAACTCGTCCAAGAAGAATTGCCGTTCTAGCCTTAACTTCCGGGTATTGAGCAACCCTTCGATCTGTCTAACCTTCGTCGTGTTTCGTTACGACATATAGCGGCAGCGAATCTCGTGACGGTGAAGCTTTGGTTTGTCCGGGCAGTATTACCCTGACAACTCCGTTCATGAGAGCAAGTTGAGGATTCAGGAAGTGGACGAAATTCACCTCACCCTCCAAACGTGTTCCTTTGACAACCGTGTCGAACGCTTGCTGATGAAATGCAGCGATCGCTTTTCGACCCTTGAGATGCGTTCCCTCGAACGCGATGAAATCGGCAGTTTCGCTAAACGGGGCAGCAAAGCCTTCCCCGCTACCTCGATTCCAAGCATCAATCATCTGGTGAAGGAAAGCACGGATTGCCGACTCGTCAGCAGTAGTGGTGGTTTGAGCTGTTTGTGAATTCATAGTTTTGAGCGATTGGATTAGAGTGATCCGGTGGCCTCAATTTCAGGTGCATAAATCGTTTCGTCTTCTTTGCGCCAAGCTGGATCGACTAGACAAACGAAAACAATAGGTTCGTCGCCATAGTTGTGAAGGAACTGGATTGCATTTGGAGGAATGTAAACCGCATCGCCTGGTTCAACGCGACAAACTTCACTGTCGATCGACATTTCTCCAACACCGCTAATGATGTAATAAACCTCAGAAGTCTTTAGAGAATGGGGAATCGAAGTTTTGCCAACAGGCAAGATCGCATGCGCCAAACTGTAACGCAAGTTGATGTCTTGTTTGTCAGGATGAAGCAGTTCGCGCAGAACAGTTCCATCTCCAGCGATAATTTCTTCACAGTCGTTTAGTTTTTGGATCAGCATACGTTTAGGTTTGCAATTACACAATCGGAGCAAGTTCAGAATCTGTGAATTTTGGAGGTTAAATACTGTCAGAGGTCAGCAACATCACGACATCTGCATGAGCTAACACGACATCGGGGTGGCGTTGAAGCGCCGTGTTATACTTCATGGCAAACTCATCGCCCGATTCATCAGGGCTCAGCAGTGTCCGAATGTCACTGTCAATCGCTTCAATTGCCTCTGGTGTAACAGATTCATCGACATGAAGCAACTCATCGATTTGGATAATCAATGCTGAGAGTCGATGCAACCAAGCAAACTGCTCATGACTAATCGCCAGTTGTAGCAATTCACCTCCAGAAACGTGCCCTCGAACTTGCTCATAGGTAAGGCGCTCAGTATCTAGTAAAAGCTTGTGCAGATGCAGTAGTTTGATTCGTAACTCACTCAAGCGGTGATGTTGACTAATCCGTTGTTGAAATGTGTTAGCCATAAATCCGTCCCATCCTTCCTTCTTGGTAGTCGTTGATCGCTTGGGTGATTTCAGTTTCAGTGTTCATGACAAACGGACCATAGCGCACGACTGGTTCGTTAAGGGGTACACCTGCAATCAGCAGAAGATCTAGAGGACGCTGAGCATCAGCAGGGTTGGAGATCACTACATCCTGTCCATCTTGAGAAAAGAGCACCATCTGCCCATCATCACCAGGCGCTGGCTCTGTCCCAAACAACCCAGACCCCTCCAGTACATAGACAAAGGCGTTGTACTCTTTTGGTACAGGCTGGATCATCGTTGCCCCTGCTTGCAGTGTGAAGTGGAGGTAGGTTATCGGCGTGCGCGTCTGAATTACGGCTTTTGCCCCTAACGCTTCTCCCGCAATCACCCGCACCGTCACAGACCCATCTTCGGTTTGAGCTACCGGAATGTGAGCCGCTGGGATTTCCTGATAGCGGGGCGGCATCATTTTGTCTCGTTGTGGCAGATTGACCCATAGTTGAATGCCGTGGAACCGTCCACCCGTTTGGGTAAACATTGACTCCGGCATCTCGGAATGCACAACCCCGGCACCTGCTGTCATCCACTGGACATCACCCGGATTTAGTAGCCCGGCGTGCCCTGCAGAATCTTTGTGTTCTAACCGTCCATCCAAGACATAGCTGACGGTTTCAAAGCCCCGATGCGGATGATCGGGTGCACCTTTTGCCTGACCCGGCTTGAGATTGATCGGACCTAACTCGTCGAGGAGGAGAAACGGGTCAAATTCAGAGAAGCTACTTTTGGGAAAGGGCCGACGTACAAGAAATCCTGCCCCTTCGAGTGTTTCAACGCTGTTGATTACTCCGGCAACGGTTCGAGACGTTTGAGTGGGGACAGTCATAGAATTGCCTCTTCAGAACTAGACAAGTATGTTTATCATTTGAGCCTGACTCAACGGGGTGAATCACAAAGTTTTTTCACAAGCCAGAAATGCAGCAGATCGCTGATTATTTCTGCTGAAGAAAGTCCAGTAACAAGGGATTGACCCGATCGGCGTGAGTCCAGTTGATGGCGTGCGGTCCGCCAGGAATGACAACCAGTTGACTGTTTTTAATCAGCTTTGGAAGTCTTGCTGCGGTGGACTCAAGCGGCAGAATGCGATCGCTATCTCCATGAATAATCAGAGTCGGTACATCAATGCGGGGCAGATCATCGCGGAAATCAGTCACCCAGGAGGGTACACAGTCTAAAGTCCCTTTAGCAGAAGCCCCTACTGCTACATTCCAACTGGCTTGAATTGCTTCATTGCTGATGCGATCGCCAAGCAATACATCAACATTGAAGAACTCTTTGAAAAAGGCAGAAAAATAAGCTGGACGATCGTCAACAATCGCTTTCATAATGCCATCGAAGACACTTTGATCAACACCCTCTGGATTGTCGTCTGTCTTTAACAGAAACGGTGGAACGGGAGCCATCAGCACGGCTTTCTGCACCCGATCTGAGCCGTATTTGCCAAGATAACGTGTGACTTCACCTGTTCCCATTGAGAAACCGACCAGCACGGTATTTTGCAAGTCAAGCTTGGTCATGAGTGTATTCAAATCGGCGGCGAAGGTATCGTAGTCATAGCCAGATGATGGCTGACTGGAGTTGCCAAATCCTCGGCGATCGTAGGTAATTACTCGATATCCTGCATTCAGTAAAACTAAAACCTGCTTCTCCCAGGAATGTCCGTTCAATGGAAATCCATGAATCAGAACAATCGGTTGACCTGTCCCAATATCTTCGTAGTAGAGATCGATGGTTGCAGAGTTTTCTTGACCAACGGTAATGTAAGGCATGAGAAGTTTCTCCGTTGTAAATTGATGATATGTTTTTGTCTGTTGCATCACAATTTTTATGCAGCGATCGAGCACCGTCTTAACAATGCTGTGTTAAGCAGACTTCAAGATGGGGCAAGAATCCATTGCGTATCATCGCTTCATAACGACAAGAATCCTTCATTGTTGTTTGAGCGCGATCGCCGCGTTTGCCGCCTCTAAGATGGCTTTGATTCTGCTGTTGCAGAAATTAACTTCCAAATGCCAATTAGCGGGTTATTTTGAATCAATGGTGTAGGCATGTTGTTCAGATGTTGCTTTATAGTCTTCGGCTGAAGTAACGGGTGTCAACACAAAATCAAATTCAGTTGTGTAAAACGGCTTACTTTGATTGTGTGCCTTGAATTCGTCTGGTGCTTCATGTTTTTGCAATTGAACGATCGCCGATCGCACTGCAAAAGTTGTATCTGAATCCAGGTGAGGATCGCCAGCCATAAAAATTTGTGTTGTCAGCGGAGTGTACTCCGGGGCACTGACTTTGACATGGATGTGAGCCGCCCGCCAGGAATGCCGTCCCAAGAGTCCCAGCAACTCGCCACATGGGCCACTGCTTGGCACTTTGTAACCTAGTGGCACGACGGTTTCAAACATATACTTTCCACTCTTGTTCGTTTTGAAACGTCCGCGAAAATTCCCCAGCGGCTGAGATGGATCTTGGATATCATATAATCCTTTGGAATTGGGTTGCCAAACATCAATCAGAGCATTGGCGATCGGTTGACCGTTCAAATCTAAAACACTGCCTGACAGGAAAAGCGTGTCGCCTTCTGGATCAATACCCAAGCGATCGCCCATCTGCCGTCCTGGTGCATTCGGCACATACAAGGGTCCTTCTAAATTGCTTTCTGTACCGCAATGCGAATCGTGCAGTAATTCTACCAACTCTGAGATTCCGAGTAGATCTGTTAACGCCTGCATTTCTCCAGCGGGAATCTCCTGAGTGTGATGACTGACCCGGTTGAGAAAATTACGTCCCTGCTGCAACTCTGATTCTGTCAGATTCACCTCACGCACAAAGTCATGCAAATGTCTAACCAAGCTCGTGTACATTTCATAGAGTCGCGGGTGAGATTTGCCACGATCGCCATGATTAATGACGGCTTCAGTGATAGTGTCAAGTGTGATGTTCTGCACGATCAAACTCCTTTTTAGTTACGTGATTAATGATGGTTGTTTTACGGCGACTATCTTGGCAGGGGCTTCCATGTCGAAAAGTCCGCAAGATGCGCCCAGTAGGCAGTCAATCCGATATAAGCAAAGATGAGAGCTGCCACACTTAACACAATTGCTCCAATAGTTCGCAAGAGCCGGGTTGATTTGAGAGAGAGGGTTGGTACAGAAAAAATTCCTCCTAAGCCAACGAGAATGAACCCAATTCCTGACAGCAAAGGAAGTTGTGTTATTCCCAGGTTTATGATGCGAAAGCCAATTAGAAGCGATACCAGTCCTGCAAAGAATCCATAAATGCCCAGGGTAAATAATTCCCAACCCATTGCCAGAGTTAGGGAAGTTCCTACAAACAAAATGCCAAACAGAACAGTTGTTTCACCATAGGCAACATTGAAACTACCAATAATGGGCCAGGTAAAAGTCATGTGTAAGCCAGTGACTAAAGCGATCGCGCCGACTACACCAAAACCAGGAATCCAGCGTTTCTGATTTGAAGTACCAAGACCAAAATACACATAGGCAGCTAACAGAGCGAGTCCAGCCGATAGATTAATCAGCATGAGTGTCAGGTAATCGATAAACATTAGACCTCCTGCAAATGTTCGGTTTTGTTAAGACTTAGACAAAAACTGAAGTATGCAATGCCTGTCGCATTGCTGTGTGTACCAGTTTTGGCTTCAGAAATACTCTTTCACCACAGCACTAAAACGATAATGATCGGGAATCTCAAGTTTGTAGCGGGGCAGGCGAGGCTGTATCACCATCAGGTGAACATCGCCAATACGAAAGCGCTTGCCCAGCAATCTTCGCACTTATTAGACAGGGATGGGTTGCAGCCGTGATGCGAGAAATTGCGTGATGTGATTTGCGATCGCATCCCCATCTTCTTCCAGAGCAAAATGTCCGGTATCGAGTAAATGAAACTCAACGTCATTACCGAAGACTTCTACAACGTAGATGTCTGAGAAACAGGTGTTTCGTTGTCCTCATTCTTCAACATTCATTTGATTCAGAACAGTCAAGTTTGCTGAGTTAAGCTACAAGTTAGAGACGGCTGATAGCGCTAAAATCTTGATTCAGATTGCATTCGCTTGCGGTTGAAGCTTGAATGAAATTTGATACTGTGTCGCAAAGTTGTAGAAACTTAAATGCTTTTGCGGTGCAATGACAAAGCAATTAAATGCGCTCCCACACCAACTCGAAAACCGCCTCAACACCATCACTCAAAACTGGCAACGTTTTCAGCGTCACTCGGCTCTCACTCAGAGTAAAAGTGCGAACTAATGTTGTACCGACCCGATTAGGAATTGATGCAATTTTGATCTGGTGAGTTACTGTGTTGTCACTCAAGGTATAAGTTCCAGCGTAAGCATTGAATGTTGTAAATGCTTGAGCAAGCTCTTCCACGGGTAAAGATTCCATCTGGGGAGTCAGCGGTGATCTGACCTCCTGACTCAGCGGTGAGCGATCGCTCCTAGAAAACATCACCATCATGTGACCATCTGATGTGTAAGTGATGTAGCCAACCGGATGAGTTCCATACACGTCTGGAGTCACCGTTCCATCAGCGTAAATGGCGGTTGCAGAAATTAACTTCCAAATGCCAATTAGCGGATTGTTCTGGATTGATGGTGTAGACATAATGTGCAACCATTGCTTGATGATTCTCCGCTAGAGAGTAGCGGGTTTCAACACAAAATCAAACTCAGTCGTGTAAAACGGTTTACTTTGATTGTGTGCCTTGAGTTCGTCTAGTGCTTCGTGCTTTTGCAATTGAACGATCGTCGATCGCACTGCAAAGGTTGTATCTGAATCCAGGTGAGGATCGCCAGCAATAAAAATTTGTGTTGTCAGCGAAGTATACTCCGGAGCACTGAGTTTGAAATGGATGTGAGCCGCCCGCCAGGGATGCCGTCCCAAGAGTCCCAGCAACTCGCCACATGGGCCACTGCTTGGCACTTTGTAACCTAGTGGCACGACGGTTTCAAACATATACTTTCCACTCTTGTTCGTTTTGAAACGTCCGCGAAAATTCCCCAACGGCTGAGATGGCTCTTGGACATCATATAATCCTTTGGAAGTGGGTTGCCAAACATCAATCAGAGCATTGGCGATCGGTTGACCGTTCAAATTTAAAACCCTGCCTGACAGGAAAAGTGAGTCTCCTTCTGCATCAATACCCAAGCGATCGCCCATCTGCCGTTCTGGTGCATTCGGCACATACAAGGGTCCTTCTAAATTGCTTTCTGTACCGCGATGCTTATCGTGCAGCAATTCTACCAACTCTGAGAGCCCTAGTAGATCCGTCAACATATGGATCTCTCCAGTGGGAATCTCTTGAGTGTGATGACTTGCCTGGTTGAGAAAATTACGTCCCTGCTGCAACTCTGATTCTGTCAGATTCACCTCACGCACAAAGTCATGCAAATGTCGAACCAAGCTCGTGTACATTTCATAGAGTCGCGGGTGAGATTTGCCGCGATCGCCATGATTAATGACGGCTTCAGTGATAGTGTCAAGTGTGATGTTCTGCACGATCAAACTCCTTTTTAGTTACGTGATTAATGATGGTTGTTTTACGGCGACTATCTTGACTTATAATCTGTGTCCTAATCTAATTGGCTACAGCTATAGTCTGGTGACTTGATGCTTTCAAGACTCATCCTGACGATTTCGTGCGGCATACCAATCCATTCAAGAACGATGAGATCAGCCAGCGAACAGGCACCGGGCATATGATAGAGTTTCATGGAATGTCCCTTATCGCGAAGAATGTGTTTTTGCTTCCTATCTGCTGTTTTCATAGTCTGAGTGTAATGACTCCTAATGCTCGGTTTCTTTCAGATTCTTAGGGTGTTTTGTCAGATTCTTGTGCAATCACCTTCAAGACGCAGCGTGGAACCGAGCGTTCTGTCGAGGAATGCGCGGATCAACGTTGCCACCTCCTCTGCATGAGTCTCCAGCGCGAAATGTCCGGCGTCGAGCAGGTGAATCTCTACATTCGGGAGATCTCGCTGATAAGCGGCAGCACCAGCGGGCAGAAATGCCGGATCATGACGACCCCAGACGGCGAGAAGCGGCGGACGTTGCTCACGAAAGTAGGACTGGAAATCCGGATAGAGCGCGACGTTGCTGCGGTAATCGAGGATCAGATCGAGCTGGATCTCCTCCGCGCCCGCTCGCCCCATGTAGGCGATGTCGAGTTCGTAGCCGTCAGGCGACAGAAGGGTTGGATCGGCTCCGGTACCATACTGCCAGTTCCGGATTGTGTCCGGTGCGAGCGAGGGTCGGCAGGCTTCCCGGTTCGCTGCGCTCGGTTCGCGCCAATAGGACTCCCACGAACCCCATTCATCACTGAAACCCTCCAGGTAAGCGTTGCCGTTCTGCGAGATGATCGCAGATATCCGTTCAGGATGGCGCATCGCCAGACGCAGACCTACCGGCGCACCGTAGTCGAAGATGTAGAGTACGTATCGATCGAGCGACAAAGCATCGGTGAAGCCCTCGATCACGTCGGTAAGGCGGTCGAACCTGTAGTCGAACGTCCCGCGTGACGGTGCCTTGGTCTGCCCAAAACCAGGTAGATCGGGCGCGATGAGCCGAAAGCGATCAGCAAGGAGAGGGATCAGGTCACGGAACATATGGCTAGCGGTTGGAAAGCCGTGCAACAGCAGTATTACTGGCGCATCGCTTGACCCCGCCTCACGGTAGAACACTTCGACATCGCCGACCTGTCGAAACCCGTAGCGTATTTTCATCGTACAATTCTCTCTGTTTTTGATTTTCTTCCGACTGAGCTTCGACGCTCAGACTTGGAATCTTGGACACCTTTGGCATACCCTACGATCGCCGCTCCTAAACCGCGAGAACCACCTGTTACCAGTGCAACTTTGCCTGCAAGTGTTGTCATCTCGCACTGTCGTTCGACTATTGCGCTACAAACCCACCATCTACCATCAACGTTTCACCTGTTACGAACGATGCCATCTCAGATGATAAAAACAGGACTGCATTTGCAACTTCAAGCGGTGTGCCAACTCGTCCGATCGGGTGAAGTCCTGTCAAGTAAGCTTTGGCTTCATCTGTAACTGCTTCAAACATATCTGTTTGGATTGCCCCTGGTGCAACGACATTGATGCGAATACCCGCTTTGGCATATTGGAGCGCAGCAGCTTCAAACATATCTGTTTGGATTGACCCTGGTGCAACGCCATTAATGCGAATACCCGCTTTGACATATTGGAGTGCAGCAGCTTTTGTTAAGCCTACTACCGCATGTTTACTCGCGGTGTAGACGAGTATGTTAGGAAGTGCAACGACTCCAACCGCAGATGCCATATTAACGATCGCACCACTTCCGTGTTTCAACATCTGAGCAATTTCATATTTCATCGACAACCAAACGCCTTTGACATTGACGTTCATAGTGCGGTCATATTCCGCTTCTGTTTGCTCAATCAATGAGGGATTTTCGCCGCCCATTCCTGCATTATTAAAGGCAATATCCAACCGACCAAAAACGTCAACCGTTTTATCAACCATTGCTTTAACATCGGCTTCTTTCGTAACATCTGCTTGCACAAAAATAGCCTCTCCGCCAGCATCCTGAATCAATCGAACCGTTTCTTCACCTTCATCAATTCGACGACCAACTACCACCACCTTTGCTTGTTGTTGGGCATAAGCGATCGCTGTTGCTCTACCGATTCCCGCTGTGCCTCCAGTGACTAACGCCACTTTATCCTGAAGTATCATTCTATTTCTCCTGTTGCAATCAATATTGACTTTCAAAAATTGAACTCCGATCGCATCTCAGCCCATGCCAGCGATTGCCATCACCGGGATAGTGAGCAGGTTGAAAACGACGTGAACGACGACGGCGGGTCAGACCGAGGTTTTAATGACGAAAGCCCTTAACTCGACCATCTTGTCGTCGCGAAAGCGCCAGACATCGCAGTACGAGTAATGAGCCGCCTTCCCGTCTTCGTCCTTCAGTGTGATGTCGCCGAGTGCCGTGACGAAATCACCCTCAGCGATTAAGTTGGTGACCGTAAACTTTGGCGGCTCTATGTATGTCTCTGCCATATATTGGTGAACGGCTTCTTTTCCGTTAAGGGTCTTGTCGCCTACAAACGTCCATTGCGTGTCGTCGGTGCAGAATGACAAGAATTTTTCATAGTTGCCTGCTGCGTTCGCCGCATTTGCCGCTTCTAAGACAGCTTTATTGTTCTCTGACATCTGAATCTCTCCTCTGTTCAAGTGGATGCTTTAACGGAACGGTCTCTCTACCAGCGCATTCTTCTCCTCAGCGTAGTCAGCGATCGCCCGCCATCATCTGCCGCTAGCAACCTTTCGTACTCAACTAACTATCTTTGTATGGTTGGCGTGCAACGGGATTGTTATGCGAGTTCCAATCAATGTTGACCTTCAGCACACAATCAAACTCCGATCCGTTTAGCAATTACCAATGCTGTAAAGCTGGTCTAATTTTCTGTAAACTTCAGCACAACTTTGCCCCGTGTTCCTCCCTGCTCTATACGCTGATGTGCTAGAACGACCTGATCCCAAGAAAATACTGAATCAATCACTGGGCGAAGCTGATGACGCTCGATCAGTTTTGTCAAAGCCTCTAATTTTGCTCGATACTGGGGTGAAAAAACAAAATGAATCGTCAGATTCTTACCCCATGCTTCAAGAAGCGATTGCGGTACTGCAATGTCTACAATGCTTGTAAGCCTACCAAAGGGACGAATGATTTCTAGACTACGCTGAATTGTTTCTCCGCCGATTGTATCTAGAACTAAATCCACACCCAGTCCATTTGTTTCTTGACGAATGACTTCTACGTAATCTTCATTTTTGTAATCAATCACTCGATCTGCACCCAGTTCTGTCACGAAATCTCGGTTTCTAGAACTACACGTTGCAAAAACGTATGCCCCTATCGCTTTGGCGAGTTGAACTGCGATCGAACCCACTCCACCCGCACCCGCATGGATGAGAACTGTTTCACCAACTTGTAGATTGCCCCTAGTCACTAGACAATCCCAAGCCGTTCCGCCTGCAAGCGGAAAAGAAGCTGCTTCAACGTGTGACAGATTTGCAGGCTTCAATGCAACAATCGCTGCATCAGCCACATGATACTGAGCGTAGCTACCGAATTCTCCAAAAATTTGCGGTGAGTAATATACGTTCTCTCCCACCTTGAAATCAGTCACAGCTTCGCCAATTGCCTCAATCACCCCTGAAACATCGACTCCAAGGATGGCGGGTAATTGAACCAGTTCCTTGTAATCACCACGACGAGTTTGGTAATCGACCGGGTTAATCGAGGTTGCACAAACTCTGACTAACACCTGATTCGCATTAAGTGTTGGTATGGGAACCGTTTGAATCTCAAACTTCTCAGCATCACCAAACGCAGTTAATACGGCTGCTTTCATAGATTCCATCTGTGCCAACTCTCCTTGATTTAGAATAAACAGTGACGGGATTTCAATACTATTCAGCGTAGGTAAGTTCTCCCTAACTTCGTAAGTCAGCACGATTTGGTAAGGTAGTTACCGTTTAGTAGCAAATGCAGATATCACAGCCTCGTAGCACACCAAAAAAGTTTTCTCGCTCCCAGCCAAAGACGATGTGCAACTTAACTAAATAGTCATGTTGTTCCATTGTTTCTCATAGCGATCTCCTTTCTTTTGTAAGCTTAAGGTTCAGGTCATTAGCCAACAACTGGCTGAGATTCAATTCCTCGACACCGAAGCCTAATTGCTGAATGCTTGATTCGTCTATCGATTTTTGATTGTTTTCAGAAAACCAAGATAATTCGATGCTGCTTCCTGAGCGTTTTCGATCAACAGCAAATGTCCTGCTTTGGGTAATTGAATAATTTGACTCCCTGGAAGACAGCGATGTGAGCGATCGACATCCCGAATATCATAGATTTTGTCTTCCTGACCCCAAATTGCCAGGGTCGGAACCCGACTGTGAGGCAACTGACAAAGCACATCATCATAAAGATTCACAATGTCCCAAGTCTGCTGATAATTTCGATTACGATTCACATAATCGTTCACTTTCTCGGTTTTGACCTCATCCGGAATCGTAGGAGGCGTCACGAAAAGCAGACTGATTTCTAGATCGAACTGCTCTTTGGTAATCGGAATAAAGGGATTGATGCCCTCAATAATCGATTTCCTGACGCTAGTTGCCCAATTCGTTACGCCTAGCGGTGAACCGATAAAGGCGAGGCTGCGAACTTGGTTGGGATAAAGCTGGCTGTAAAGGGCTGCGATCGTGCCCCCCATTGAGCTACCTGCAACATCAAGGGATTGAATCTTTAGCTGCTCGACAAACTGGTGCAAGAGGGCTACCTGATTCTCTAGTGCATAGTCTTTCACGGTAAATCCAGTACTCTTGGCATAACCGGGTAGATCGGGTGCGATCGCTTGATAACCTACTCTAGCCAACTCGCACATCATGCCATTCCACTGCTCTTTCTCGGCAAATAATCCATGCAGCAGTAAAATCGGCTGTCCTGTCCCTGCTTGATTATAGGAAAGCGTTCCACTCCCGATTTGGGTAGAGCGAGTTGCGATGTCACAAGTTGAAGCAGGAGTTGCGCGATTCAGCCAACCAGAGCCAACAAGCACACTGACAACCAGAACGATGATAACTAACAGGCAATGTGCAACTTTCAATAAGGAAAATCCCACCGTATGCTTCTGGTAAGCAATTGTGCCCGAACAGAAGGTGAAAAAAATGTTTGATATCGAAGAGTTTATCATTGCTGTTTTCTGCTGTGTGGATGAGCTATGTGACGAGTGCAACTTTTTCTGAGAGTTTTTGCGAAATCATGATGTCCTCTGAATTTCTCTGAATAAGGTTTGTAGCGTTTACGACCTACTTGTGAATAAGGGGAGTGAGGGCTGCGCCTCCAGCCAGGGTTCCATCCTTACGACCCGTCAGACTCCAATTAGGATTGCTTTAGTGGTTGCAGATCTGGATTACCTGTTGTTCAAGCGGTATAGCCGCCATCAATTTTGAGACTTGCGCCCGTAACAAAATCAGCTTCAGAACTGGCGAGATAAGAGACCATGCCAGCTACCTCGTCACCCTGTCCATAGCGACCGAGGGCAGTCATCTTGGTCTGCTCTGCGGCAAAGTCGCTGTCTGCGGGATTCATATCGGTGTCGATCGCTACTTGGTCGCAACGTTTCGTACTGCCTTTCGACTACTGCGCTACCAACCCACCACCACAAAGACTGCATCATTAGATCGCTCTGTAGACTTGATATGTAATTAACACGCATGACTTTCCCTACTCTCTTGATCTATGAAACTAGACCAGCCACAATGCTTGTTCTGATGAAGATTGAATTACCTTAATTTAGACGAAATCTTCCATAATCAGAGAGTGATTTAAGCCGCTAGCAGCAACGCTACCCTGAAAAACAGCAGCGACGATCACTTGCATGGGTGAAGTGATGTCACCTGCCGCATAAACGCCTTTGACGCTAGTTTCGTTAAAAACATTGGTCGTCTTGATTAAATTAAATTCATTCAACTCACAGCCTAACTTTTCAGCTAGGTTTGAACGGAGTGTTTGCTTTGGTCGGATCAGTATTCCGCGACGCGCAATTTTCTCGTTTGTCTCAAAAACGATGTTTTCTAATTGTCCGTTATCGCCTTCGAGTCGGATAATTTTCTCTTCGCGAACAAGGATTTTGTGGTTTTCCAAGAGTGTCCTTTGATCAGCGGTTAGATCGGCTTTGCCGTTGGTGCAGAGGACTAAATCACCACTCCAATTTTTCAGCAATGCCGCCATTTCGATGCCCGTTTCGCCATTTTCAACAATGGCAAGCGGCTCGTCGCGCACTTCCCAGGCATGGCAATAGGGACAATGAAACACGCTTTTGCCCCAGAAATCACCAAAGTTTTCGAGAGCTGGAAATTCATCCATTACCCCGAAAGCCAGCAAAATTTTGCGCGTTTTTTTAATCGTGCCATCCTCAAACACAACTTCAAATTGATTGCCGGATGGGTTGATTTCCTTGACCCCAATCGCTTGAAATTCAACGCTTTTATAAGGTTTGAGTTGGTCGCGCCCGATGCTCAAAAGTTCATGTGGACTGATGCCATCGCGGGTGAAAAAACTGTGCGACTCGTGTGCGGGAGCGTTACGCGGATTCCCTTTGTCGCAGACTAACACTCGACGGCGACTTCTGCCTAAAAGCAGTGCCGCACTGAGTCCAGCGGAGCCGCCACCGACAATGACGCACTCGTAAATCTCTTTGTTTCGGTTCATCATCTTTTTCTGTTCTCCAACTTTGCACATAATCATCAACTCCTAATGTCTCTTTGTCTTAGTTCACTTGAGTGTAGTCAGTTCCAACACTCAACTTCTTGCAGATTCTTATGGAGTTTCCTATGGAATTAGCGAACCTATTTCAGTGTTACTTTAGTGAGTCGCTTGAAGTGCTGTATCAAACATTTCGCCCTGCCTTTCGACTATTGCGCTACAAAGCCACCATCTACCATCAACGTTTCACCTGTTACGAACGATGCCAGGTCAGATGATAAAAACAGGACTGCATTTGCAACTTCAAGCGGTGTTCCAATTCGTCCGAGCGGGTGAAGTCCTGTTATGTAAGCTTTGGCTTCATCCTGCCCACCTGTAGCTGCTTCAAACATATCTGTTTCGATTACTGCTGGTGCAACGACATTGATGCGAATACCCGCCTTGGCATATTGGAGCGCAGCAGCTTTTGTTAAGCCTATTACCGCGTGCTTACTCGCGGTGTAGAGGGGTACGCCAGGAAGTGCAACTACTCCATTCGCAGATGCCGTATTGACGATCGAACCACTTCCCTGTTTCAACATCTGAGCAATTTCATGTTTCATCGACAACCAAACACCTTTGACATTGACATTCATAATGCGATCGTATTCCGCTTCTGTTTGCTCAATCAATGAGGGATTTTCGCCGAGAGTTCCTGCATTATTAAAGGCAATATCTAACCGACCAAAAACGCCAACCGCTTTATCAACCATTGCTTTAACATCGGCTTCTTTCGTGACATCTGCTTGCACAAAAATAGCATCTCCGCCAGCATCCTGAATCAATCGAACCGTTTTTTCACCTTCATCAATTCGACGGCCAACAACAACAACCTTTGCTTGTTGTTGGGCATAAGCGATCGCAGTTGCTCTACCAATTCCCGATGTTCCGCCAGTCACCAAAGCAACCTTGTCTTTCAGCATCATGATAGTTACCTCTTGTTGTGAATGGCTGTGTCACTTTGTCAAAAACTCAATGAGCAATACGTGTAGGGGCCAGCAATAAGAAGCACCTCCTACAACCAGGATGAGTACGATCCTGGTTGCAAAATGGCGGGTTTAGGCATTGATATTTGCTGGCTCCTACACTTAGTCGCGATTGCTGGCACGATGATCGAGCAGTGCGTTTGAGGGCAAGCTCGAATTAAGTACCTTGCGTGCACTGTCAACCCCTACAACGGGCAGCGTAACCGGATCAAGCATGCCGAGTTGAACCAATACACTCGCCTGATCCCAGTAGAGGTGTTCATGGGCTAACTTGCCGTCACGGAACCGAATAATCGCGACCACTGGCACTTCAACCTGTTTCCCGGTCGGAGCAATGCCGGGTAGCATCCAGTCCATCTGGATGGTATGAGTGAACTTAACCAGCATTTCATCGACGAGTTGATTGGTTCCGATTGTGCGCGAAACCGGAGCCAGTTCTATATCCGGCGGCATCTGTGGAATGAAGTACTTGGAATAAAACTCACGCAGTGCCGGTTTCCCTACTCCCCCAGTCATTACCGGAATGTGATTCACGTAAGCGTCCTCAACCATTGTAGCGAGAGCATCTTCAGGGCTGTGAGTACCAAACTCGTGCCCGATATGCTCTTCCCAGACCGCTTGTAAAGCTTCCTGAGCAGGTGTCAGATTAGGGTTTGCCTGTACATTTGCTTGTTTGTCTACAGTTTGCTCTTTGACCACGTTAGATTCTCCTAGTTTGTTCTATCTCAACTGTATTGATTCCAATGCTTAATTTCTTTCAGATTCTTATTTCATTCGCGATCGTTGCCAAATTCTTTGTTTACTCACGCGATTGAAGTGAAGCCTGCTTGATATCTATAACGAGATCGGTTAATTGACGTTGAGCCTCTTCACTCAGCGAGTCAAACTCGTCCAGGAAAAATTGCCGTTCTAGCGTCAACTTCCGGGCCTTGAGTAGCCCTTCAATTTGCCAATCTCGATCACGTTTCATCATGACGAATAGCTGCATCGAATTTCGTGACGGTGAAGTTTCGGGTTGTCCGGGCAGCATTACCCTGACAGCTCCGCTCATGAGAGCAAGTTGAGAATTCAGGAAGTGGACGAAATTCACCTCACCCTCCAGGCGTGTTCCGTTGACAACGGTGTCGAAGGCTTGCTGGTTAAATTCAGCTATTTCTTTTCGACCCTTGAGATGCGTTCCCTCGAAGGCGATGAAGTCGGCAGTTTCGCTAAACGGAGCAGCAAAGTCTTCACCGCTGCCTACATTCCAAGCATCAATCATCTGGTGAAGAAAATCACGAATTGCCGACTCGTCAGCAGTGGTGGTGGTTTGAGGTGTTTGTGAATTCATAGTTTTGGGCACCTAAATTACAATGATGCGGTTGCCTCAATTTCACCCAATGTTTCTTTTGAGCTGTATATAGAACGATGGGTAGGTTGTCTACGATCGCGAGCATATTTTAATTGTTCAAGAGTGGCGACATTCGCATTCCAATCAATTCAATGGAGCGCATCAGTTGGGCGTGGTTCATTTGCGCGTTGTCCATTTGAAAAGTTACTCTCGAAATGCCGCCGAGCGATTCGCTGTGACGGCGAATTTTCTCCGCCACTTCTTCGGGACTGCCGACCAGTAATGCGCCGGTTGCGCCGCGCTGCGCGTCAAAATCGGCGCGCGTAACAGGCGGCCAGCCTCTCTCTCTGCCAATTTTAGTAAAGGTTTCGGCGTAGCCCGGAAAAAATTCTTCAACGGCTTGTTCAGTCGTGTCGGCGACATAACCGATTGAATGCAATGAAACTTTCAATGTTTCGGGCGCGTACCCGGCGCGCGCTCCGGCATCGCGGTATAAATCTACGAGCGAGCGAAAGCGATGCGTTTCGCCGCCGATAATGGCAACCACGAGCGGCAGTCCAAGCATTCCGGCGCGGCGGAAAGACTGCGGCGTACCGCCGACCCCGCTCCAGATGGGAAACGGCTTTTGCAGCGGACGCGGATAAATCGCTTGGTTTTCCAGCGCGGGGCGAAATTTGCCCGACCAATCGACCGTTTTATTGTCCCGAATTTTGAGCAAGAGTTCGAGCTTTTCAGCAAAAATCTCGTCGTAATCGCCGAGACTTAATCCGAATAGCGGAAAGGCTTCGGTGAACGAGCCGCGCCCGACCACCATTTCGGCGCGACCTTTTGAAATCAAATCGAGCGTGGCGAATTGTTGAAACACGCGCACCGGGTCAGCCACGCTCAGCACCGTAACCGCGCTGGTTAGACGGATGCGCTCGGTGCGTGCCGCGACAGCGGCGAGAATAACCGCGTTTGCCGATGCGCTCGGTGCGTGCCGCGACAGCGGCGAGAATAACCGCGTTTGCCGAATCTAAAAATTCATGGCGATGATGCTCGCCGATACCGAAGATATCCAAGCCGGAACGATCCGCCTGCTCTATTCTCTCCAGCAGTTCGGCGACAGACTGCGCGGCATCCGTCGTTTCACCCTTCTCACTCGTTCCAACCGAGGCAAAACTGTCAATTCCAACTTCCATATCATTTCCCAAGCGTTTTGCAAATGAAATAGACTTGATTCAAAACAGTAGAAAACCTTGCTGCACGAGTTAAGCGGCTGTTCTCTCGCTCAGCAAAAAACGCCTAATCATCGTCAGCTCAGAGGGGTCACGCTACTACCGCGATCTGAATTATCAGGGAGCGGAATGAATTCAGTTTCACCGGGAACCACCGGGAAGCGGCGGTCTTGCCAATCTCGTTTTGCCTGCTCGATACGCGCTGAGCGGCTCGACACAAAGTTCCAGTACTTTGTGCGATCGCCCACTGGTGCCCCGCCGATAATCATTGCTTTTGCCTCAGCCTCCGCCCGGATATCTACTGATTCATCCGGCGCTAGAACGGCTAGACAATATGGCTCTAACGGCTCTCCATTTACGAACAGGCCGGATGTGACGCTATAAACTGCTCTTTCTAAACCTTCGGTTGGTGCTAGCTGAAATTGACTACCCTCTGTGAAAACGAGCGCTAGGTAAAGAGTAGCAGAATAGGTTTGAACGGGTGATTGGTGAGACTGGTAGCTACCGGCGATCAAGGTCGCGCTGGTGCCTGTCTGAATCCACCTCGGTAAATCAGTCGCCGGATAATGTGAAAAGCTGGGTTCAACTTCTTCAGCGGTTTCGGGGAGGGCAATCCAAGTCTGAATGCCGTGAAGAGTAGATTCTTTCTCTCTAAAGCTCTCGGGCGATCGCTCAGAATGAACAATACCTTTGCCCGCTGTCATCCAGTTCACCTCGCCCGGAAAAATCTCTTGTACTGTCCCTAGACTATCTCTATGCAGAAGGCTTCCTTCAAACAAATAGGTAACCGTCGCTAAATTGATGTGGGGATGAGGTCTAACATCGACGCCTTTTCCAGCCGGGAAAATAGATGGGCCTAAGTGATCGAAGAAGATGAAAGGGCCAACCATTTTTAGGGTTTCACTCGGTAAGATGCGCTGTACGCTAAACCCACCTAGGTCGTGCTTTTCAGGCGTGATCAATTGCTGAATGCTCATTTTTGTCCGATCCATTCTTAGTTGACGTTGTGGACGAAGATACAATCTTAGTTCTGTTGCTGCTTCAGATTCTTGCCTAACTTAATGTCAATGTAATGAGTTCCAAGGCTCGATTTCTTTCATATTCTTATGGCGCTAACGAATCTGCTTGGGGGTCTTTCCTGTGAATCGTTTGAAGTGCTGCGTCAAATGGCTTTGGCTGGAGAAGCCGACTTGCAGGGCAATGTCCGCGATCGCCAGATCTGTTTTCGATAGCATCAATTTTGCCTGTTCCACGCGCTGCTGAATCACGTACTGACGGGGAGAAATTCCCATTGTTTGCTTAAACAAACTTGCAAAGTAAGTCGGGCTAATATTGATCACTTCTGCAAGTTCCGTCAGTGATAAATCTCGATCAAGGTGAGCACGAATATAGCCGATTACTTGCTGTAATCGAGTGTGCGTTAAGCCCTTACGCTTGGCTTTAAGGGTTGGCGTTGTAATTATTAGCATGGTTCAAAGATTGGCAATTTGCTCAACAAAACAGACAAAAGCTAGCCATCACGCATTCGATCACTGCAATATTTTGCATTGCCTATCAACTACTGCGCTACATACCCACCATCTACCATCAATGTTTCACCTGTTACGAAGGATGCCATATCACATGATAGAAACAGGACTGCATTTGCAACTTCAAGCAGTATGCCAACTCGTCCGATCGGGTGAAGTCCTACCAAGTAAGCTTTGGCTTCATCTGTAACTGTTTTAAACATATCTGTTTGGATTGACCCTGGTGCAACGCCATTAATGCGAATACCCGCTTTGACATATTGGAGTGCAGCAGCTTTTGTTAAGCCTACTACCGCATGTTTACTCGCGGTGTAGACGAGTATGTTAGGAAGTGCAACGACTCCAACCGCAGATGCCATATTAACGATCGCACCACTTCCGTGTTTCAACATCTGAGCAATTTCATATTTCATCGACAACCAAACGCCTTTGACATTGACGTTCATAGTGCGGTCATATTCCGCTTCTGTTTGCTCAATCAATGAGGGATTTTCGCCAACCACTCCTGCATTATTAAAGGCAATATCCAGCCGACCAAAAACGCCAACCGCTTTATCAATTATTGCTTTAACATCGGCTTCTTTTGTGACATCTGCTTGCACAAAAATCGCCTCTCCGCCAGCTTCCTTAATCAATCGAACCGTTTCTTCACCTTCATCCATTCGACGACCAACTACCACCACCTTTGCTTGTTGTTGGGCATAAGCGATCGCAGTTTTTCTACCAATTCCTGAAGTTCCGCCAGTGACTAACGCCACTTTATCTTGCAGTATCATTCTGTTTCTCCTATTTTAATTTTATCGGTTTTTCTCAAGTAAATTGGTCTCAGTAACTCAGTGACTTCTTGCGCGATCGCAATCAGGGCATGATTAATTGAGGAGTCGCAAAGAGAACCAGTCTGAAGTGTACCTTCATGCCCAGAATTATTCTTGCCTTGTACTAATAAATGCCGCATAGAATTATCCTCAAAGAAATACTGATTTGTAATTGACTAAATCAATACGAAAGAATTCAGTTGTTGGCATGATTCAAAAAGCGACAGTTTTTTTCAGCGAAACAGGCAAAATCTAGCCATCAAAATTAGATGACTTATAGCACTTACAGGCAAGTCAGATATGAATTGGAAGCAAAAATCGGTGAACTAATGATTTGCAGCAATCATGGCTGCCATCAACCCCGTCGTATTCCAGCGCTCGGTATACCGAATTCCATTGATAAACAAGGCTGGGGCAGTCGTCACTCCACTCTGTATTCCGCCTTCAATATCTTCATAGATGCGATCGACATGCACTTGTTTAGACAACTCTTTGAGAAATTGAGGAATGTCAAGCCCTAAATCATTGGCGTACTCGACAAGATAACCGTTCTCCAACCTTTGTTGATGGTCAAATAAGGTATCGCTCATTAACCAAAACTTTCCTTGGGCGGCGGCGGCTTCGGCGGCTTCGGCTGCCCGTTGAGCATGGGGATGAATCTGTGTTTGTGGAAAATGACGGAAGATGAAGCATAAATAATCTTCTCCAAAAGCAGCACTAAGCTCTCGTTCGATCGCTTTAATCAGCTTGTAAACGTCCGCACTTCTAGGGCATTGATAATCTCCGTACATCACCAGCACTACCTTGGCACTCAGAATACCTTGAATCCAATCTTGAGTTGAAGGTGGTACAAGTAAAGACCTGTGGCTACGATCGTCGCTCATCTTTTTACATCTGCATCAAGCATAGAACCATGCAATTTACTTGCTCGATCCATTTGCATGACTGTTTGCATAAATTCAATATAGGAGATCGCCTTCAAGCTGTCGTCTATAGTGAGTTAAAAGTTTGACAGTAGAAATTGATAGAGTAATCGTTCCATCGCAAAGTAGAAGGCCGGCTCTAACTTAAGTTAGAATCGGAATTCGATCGAAAGTACACCCTACAAACTGACAATGCCGCGCTTAACGGCAACAATCACCGCTTGAGTGCGATCGCTCACATCCAACTTATTCAAAATCCGATTGACATGAGATTTAACCGTGCCTTCACCAATACTCAAAGCTGCCGCAATATCCGCATTACTCATTCCCTGTGCCAGCGAGCGGAGTACTTCTAATTCTCTTTCACTCAGTTCTGGATTGCTGAGGCGCTGTACTAACTTTGCTCCCACATCAGGCGGAATATACTTCTGACCCCGATGAACGGTGCGAATCGCATTCAGAAGCTCGTCAGGTTCAGTTTCTTTTAGCAGGTATCCTTTTGCGCCTGCCTGCAATCCCCGATAAATATCTTCGTCACTATCATACGTGGTTAGTACAATAATCCGAGCAGATTTAACGCTCGCACAAATTGCACCAATGGCGGCAACTCCTTCCACTTCAGGCATTCGCAGATCCATTAGCGTTACATCTGGTTGGTGTTCCCGAAAGGCGGCGATCGCCTGTTCCCCATTTTCAGCTTGTGCAATCACCTGCATATCTGGGTCACGGTTAATAATCGTGGCTAATCCTTGCCGAAAAATGGCGTGATCGTCCGCAATCAGAACCCGAATGGTCGTAGCTTGGCTCATTGTAATGCTCACTCAAAGGTTGACGGTGACAATAATTTCTGTTCCTTGTCCAGGTTGACTCCTAATCGTGAGTTGTGCGCCGATGCGCTCAGCCCGTTCGCTCATGCCGAGTAAGCCAAAACCCTCAGAGGCTGAAATACTGCCAACTCCAAAGCCCTGTCCATTGTCTCTCACGCGCAAGCAAAACTGATCGCGATCATAGACTAGCTCCACTCGAATTTCGTCAGCATTGGCGTATCTAATCGCATTAGTTAATGCTTCCTGCCCAATCCGTAGTAAGTTATTCTCGACTTCAGTGGGTAGAGAATACACTGCACCCTCAATCTCATAATATAGAGTGACATCCATTGCGGCAGTTCTGATTTGAGCGATGAGACGATGGAGAGCGCTCTGTAAACTGCCCTCCTCCAAAAGCTGAGGACGGAGTGCCACGACCGATCGCCGCGCTTCAGTCAGTCCAGTTCGCGCCAATTCTTTGATCAGGTCTAGGTGTGCCTGAGCTGCTTCTACATCATCCGTGAGCACCTGGTTTGCAGCTCCGACCTGAGCCAGAATACCTGTAAACGACTGAGCGAGTGTGTCGTGAATTTCGCGTGCCATGCGGTTACGCTCCTCTAAAATTGAGGTTACTTCTGCTTGCTTTTGCAGCGTAATATCTCGCGACAGCCAAATTACCTGATCGTGGCTGATTGGGGCAATGCGAGCTGAAAACCAGGCTTCTCGTCCATTTAAAAATGCACTGTACTCGACTGTAAGGATTTGTTGGGTTCTCAGCACCTGCTGAATATAACCTAGAAATTCATCGGCTTGTTCCTCTCCGAGTTGATGCATGGTTTTACCAATCATCTCCTCAAAGGGCTGCCATAGCAGATTTGGCTCCTGTACGATTATTTCAAGGAATTGCCCTTCAGCAGACAGTACAAACAGTGGATCAGGAATTGCCTCAATTAGAGTCCGTAGCTTTGTCTCTGATGCTTGTAGGGCTGCTTCTGCTTGCTTGCGATCATCGATATCCGTAAAAACTCCCAACGCTCGGATGGGTTCACCGGATTCATTCCAGGTAACAATTTTGCCAACATCAAAAATCCATTTCCACTGACCATCCTGGGTACGACGGCGATACTCTACTTGAAAGTTAGAGACTTCTTCAGTAAGACTAGCATGGTAAGCTGCAACCACTGATTCTCTATCGTCAGGATGCAAACTCTCAATCCACTTAGATGTGGTCACATGATATGTTGCTGGATCGTAGCCCAGCATTAAAGCGTATCCTGGGTTAACCACGATTTCTTCAGTTTTGATATTGAGATCGTAGAGTCCTTGATTTGAAGCGGTTAATGCTAAGCGTAGTCGTTCTTCACTCGTTTGTAGAGCGGCTTCTGCTTGCTTGCGATCGCTAATATCCGCAATCACCCCTTCAATGTAGTCATCGTCTGCATTCAGATAAGCAGAGAAAAGTCCCCAAAACACTGTCCCATCTCGTTTTCGCCCCTGTGCTTCATAGCTTCGCACTTCCCCATCCCGCTTCAGCACCTCAAGGAATTTTTGGCGATCGCTGGGATTTACATAGTAGTCTGTGGCGTGTTCAAGCCCAATCATCTCCTCTGATGAATCAAAGCCAAGCAGATTGGCATAGCATTGATTGGCATCGAGAAGTAATCCATCCGAGAGGCGGGTGCGGAAGATGCCAACCTGCGAGTTTTCAAAGATCGTTCTGAACTTAGCTTCACTGCGTTGTAATGCCTCTTCTGCTTGTTTACGCTGGGTGGTATCGTTGCCAACCGATAAGATTTCAACGACCTCTCCCTGTTCATTGAAGATGGCTTGATTCGACCAGGCAATCCAAACCCGTCTACCGTCTCGACAAAGGTTCTCATTCTCGGTTTGCAAGTAAGCTTGAGGCAAGGAATCTTCAAGATTGTGAAACAGATTGTGAACAAGCTGCTTGAGATTACGTCCAGATGTTTCGGTTTCTGGAACGATTGTTTCTAGTAGGGTACGCCCTAGAATCTGATCTTCCTCATAGCCCAAAAAGCTCAGTCCATAGTCATTCATGTATCGAATTCGTCCTTGCCTATCCGTGCGAAGGATGATTGAATTCGCAGTTTGGATCAGGTTACGGTAATTGGCCTCACTTTGTCGTAACGCAGCAGTTCGTTCTGCGACCTGTTGCTCTAAAGTGAAGTTGTAGTCGGCTAGCAGTTTCTCGGCTTGTTTGCGCTCTGTAATGTCCTCAAAGGTAGCGATCGCATAAGTGATATTGCCCTGTCGATCAAAAACGGGTGTTCCCCGTGCCTCAATTAAAATTGTGACCTGATCTCGACGAATTTCTATATCTTCAGTCCTAACGTGTTCGCCTCTTAATGCCCGCACAATAGGCAAGCTCTCCGCTGGATAGATTTGATCCGTTCCCGCTACATAAAGCTGATAAGCCTCTGATATCTGCTCCGGTGCTATGGAAGTATCTGTTTCTTTGCCCCTGAGTTGATTGCCGCATTGGTTGATATAGTAAGGGCGACCTGCCGCATCCACGATCGCAATTCCCACCGGAATCGCTTCAAGGAACTGGGTAATCTTGCTTTCCTTAGCCTGCAGCTCTGAGTAAAGGTTGGCATTTTCGATGGCGATCGCTGCTTGAGTCGATAATAGCTGCAAGACCTGCGATCGCTCTGGTGTAAAGACTCCAACTGCTAACCGATTTTCTAAATACAATACACCGACCAGCTTGGCTTGATTCAGCAGCGGCAAACAGAAAATAGATTGAGGCTGGTTCTGTTGAATGTATGGCTCATTAATAAAAGCACCTTCACGAGTCGCATCATTTAAGGTGACAGGCTTCAGAGTCCGAATCACATATTGAATGATTGACTCTGGCAATTGATCGGCAATGGGAATAGACTGTAACACCTGAGTCGCACAAGCATTCTCATCGGCATTGAGTTCACAAGCCGCTTCAATCAACCATTCTCCTGAGTTTTCTAAAATCAGATATCCGGTTTGTGCGCCAGCATTCTCAATTAAAATTTTCATCAGCGATCGCAGCAATTGCTTCAGTTCAATTTCACGAGAAATCGCCTGTGAAGCTTTCATCACTGCTGCTAAATCGAAAGCAGTATGGAAGGGATTAGTGATAGTTTCAGCAGTAATAGGAATTGATGTGGAAGCGGCTCTAGACGACTGAGAAAAGAACTGTGGATAGCGAGTTTCTAAGTCTTTGACTTTAGCGGTTGCGCCCCAGCGATCGTAGCAATAGTGAGCCTCTTTCATGTAGGTTTGAGCAATTTTTTCTCGACCTCGCGCCAGATAATGCTTAGCCGCTAATTCATAAGCTAATGCTTCTTCTTGGATATACTCATTTTCAGCGGCACCTGCGATCGCCCGTTCATAAAACTCCTCAGCATCAGGAAATTGCCCTAAGACTCGCGCTTTCTCTGCCTCGACTAGATAAAATTTATGTAGATAATTCATTGGGGCATGTTCTGCCCATTTCTGCATCTTTTCTTGGTTGGTGTTAACAGAGTTTAGCCAAGCTAATTTTTCAGAGTTTGAAGCATCGAGCGATAGGCTCAAAAGCGCCAGAGAATGATAGAAGCAGAATACAGGTAAAACCGTTATTGCTGTCACCTCTTCAAAATGTTGCCTTGCTAAAATACCAGTCTGTATAGCTTGATGATAGTCTTCAAATAAATAATGCAATATAACTTTGTACAGGTATAGCATTTTAATTGCACTTCCATCTTTAACTGCAAGGGCGTGTGGTAATGCCTCCTCTTCATTACACACCCGACCAACTAAGCGGCTGGGATTCTCAGACCTATCTAGCAAATTAAGAATGGTCTGCCACAGTATTGCAAGCCAATTCGAGGGGCTTTCCCGTCTGATTTGGTTGATCGCTTTGCTGTAAGTTGCTGTTTTTTGTTCTAGTTGGGTAAGTTTCTCTCCAGCAAAAAATGAGTTATGGCACACGAAATATGCAGTATAACCAGCAGATTCAAAGTCTCCGGTTTCCACCGCATTTTGATAAGCATCAACCAGAAATGTTATTGTTCTCCTAAGATGCACCTTCCAGTGCAGGATATGGAAACTCGAAAACATTAATGTTTTCGAGTTTCCTTTTTTGCTATGCAATCGTTCTGCCAGGCTGAGAGCCAGTTGTCCAAATTTATAACCAAGTTCAATATCTTGAACAACTCCACATAGAACAGATGCGTAAGCAACATAACTATGTGGTGACCAGGTAGTACTACCGTAGTTAACTGACAGATTTACCCTCTTACATACAATCAGTATCCACAGTGTTGGTAATGTTATAAATACAGCAGACCCCATATTCGCTAGGATTGACATAGCTGCCAGTGGTTCTGGTGCAGTCATCTCTGGTAAATTGATCAAGTCTTCGATTTCTCGTTCAGCAAGTAGTGCAGCCGTTGACTCCAATTCCCTTTGAATATCTGCCTGACTTGGATTTTCTATTAAATCTATTCCCAAGAACTTTAACGCTTCTAATCCAGTTTTTAGTACTTCTTTCAGGTTGCCCTGTGACAAATATCCTTGAATTCTGCTATCGTAAGCCTGCACTTTGTCAACCACTGTTTTGCCACGATCAAGTACCACTTCTACCAACTGTTCCATCTCATCAAAGTGACCCTGGAGATACGCCGCTTCTGCTGCTTCTGAGTACAGCGCTAAGGTAAGGTCATACTCACTCTGCCAACTCTCTGAATTGAGGAGGTGAAACCCTGTAGTGAAATACTTAAAAGCTGCTTCATAAGCCGTTGCTACCTTTGCTTTCTGACCTGCCATTAAATTCAATCTGGCAATTTCAGTTCGTTCTGATTGAGCAGTGACTAGCTCAAGTCCTTGATTGAGATGATCGATGATTTCAAACAACCGATCGGATCGTTGCTCTGGTGAAGTTTTTTCGAGCAAATTGCGACCGATTTGGAGATGAACAACCTGTTTCTGCGATTCATCAATCAAAGCATAAGCCGCTTGCTGAACGCGATCGTGCAGAAACTTATACTCTTGAACTAACAAATCTTCGTCCAAGTCAGACAGAGGTTGAATTAATCCCGCTTGTATTGCTTCTAATAAATCCTGGAAAATTGCTTTCGGTGATTTTTCGCAAACGATCGCTAACGTCTCTAAATCAAATTCAGCCCCGATACAAGCGGCTATGCAGAGAATTTGCTGTGTTGCTTCCGGCAATTTCTGCAACTGACGCAGCAGCAACTCCACCACATTAGCAGTGATATCTTGAGCTTCAATCTCAGTTAAGTTGCACTGCCAACTCAACTGTTGGGCATCAAAGGTCAACAGGTTTTCGCCATACAGCAGCTTCAAAAATTCACCAACAAAGAAAGGGTTGCCCTCGGTTTTACGCAACACGACTTGGGCTAAGGAACGAACGGCATCAGGATTGCGATGTAACGTCTCAGCCACCAGTTGAGTCAACGGTTCCAGCGTTAAAGGAGTCAGGGTAATTTCTTGAATCGCTGCACCCTGATTTCGCAAACTCTCCAACATCAAAATTAATGAATGCGTTGGAGATACTTCATGATCTCGATAGGCTCCGATCAAAAACAGGGATTGAGTTTGCTCGTCAAGCAATATGAGTTCAATTAACTTCAGCGTTGCAGAATCGATCCACTGTAGATCGTCTAAAAAGATGACCAGGGGATGCTCTTTTGCACAAAACACCCGCACAAACCTTTGAAACGTGAGATTGAAGCGATTCTGTGCTTCTGTTGCTCCAACTTCGGGCACAGGTGGCTGCTTGCCAATAATGAATTCAACTTCGGGGATGACATCTACGATAATTTGTCCGTTGCTTCCTAAAGCACTGAGTAGACGCGATCGCCACAATTCCACCTGTTCATTGGGTTCGCCCAATAGTTGCTGCACCAATTTTTGCAGGGCATCGACGATCGCGCTGTAGGGAATATTGCGTCGGAATTGGTCAAACTTACCCCAGATAAAATAGCCGTGCTTTGCGGTGATTGGTCTAAAGAGTTCCTGTACCAATGCTGTTTTGCCAATGCCAGAGTAACCAGAGACCAGCATCATTTCACGGACTGCCTTACTCCCTACTACTCTGTCAAACGCTACCCATAATGCTGCAATCTCCGCTTCTCGCCCATACAGTTTTTGAGGAATGCGGAACTGCTCGGAAACATCTTGCCGTCCCAACGATATGGCGTTAATCTGACCCATTTCTGCCAGTTGTTGGGCACAGCGCTCTAGATCTGCTTTGATGCCCCAGGCACTTTGATAACGATCCTCCGCATTCTTTGCCATCAGTTTCAAAATCAGGTTTGAAACAGGTTGGGGGATCGTGGCATTCAATTCATGCGGGGGAATCGGCGGTGTAGCAATGTGGCAGTGGACTAGTTCCAGGAGATATTGAGTGGGAAACGGCAATTGTCCCGTCAACAGTTTGTAGAAGGTTGCACCCAGTGAATAAAAATCGGTGCGATAGTCGAGCATCCGGTTCATTCGCCCGGTTTGCTCTGGCGACAAATAGGCGGGGGTTCCTTCTAGAAGATAGAGACTTTTGAATGTGGGATTGGTGCGACTGAAGCGAGTGGCAATGCCAAAATCAATGATTTTGACAACGCCAGTCCTCGGATTAAAGACAATGTTGCCAGGATTAATGTCTTTATGGATGACATGAGCCGCATGGATTTTGCCTAGAGTATCAGTAATGGCGATCGCCATATTCAAAAAAACCGACAGCGGCATAGGAGAGAAATCTAATTGTTGCCGCATCCAGCATTCTAAAGACTCTCCACCAAAGTCTTCCAAAAGAATAACCAGCGTGCGCTGGTAGTCTTGTTGGCTGTATGCCTTGACTACGCCTTCAATGTTGAGAAAACGAGTAATTTCATACTCCTGCCGATAGCGAGTTAATTCATGAGGAGAGGGATAATCCTGCTTGAGAACTTTGACAATCACTGCACAATCATTTTGCTCTCTGATGCCCCGATACACCAAAGAAGCTAGGCTCTCATAGATTTTGCTGTGGATAGTAATTCCAGGCAGGGTAATCATTGAATGCTCCCTCGATAAAGGACTGTCATCCGTTTCCCAAAGTATATCGCTTGCCAAGCTCCAGACTATAAAGCTCCTTGTGTAGCTCTTTATATCTTGACTTGTAATTGCTCAACTCAGTAGCCAATCAGACTGGTGTGAGGCAAGGGCATGGGAAATAGCCTGGAAGGCAGAGATACTCTGACGGCGAGCCGTATTACTGGGGTGTGTCGGTATGTATTGCAGGGGCATACAGGAGGGGTTTTCACTTTAGCATTTGCAGCCCACGATCGGCAGCTAATCAGCGGTAATTTTGATCGAACCATCCGAGTCTGGAATCTACAAACTGGTGAAAGTGTAAAAGTCTTGCGGGGACATACGGGTGGGATCTGGTCGGTTGCTGTATGCCTTGATAATCAACTATTAGCGAGTGGCAGTGGCGATCGGACTATTCGGCTCTGGAATCTGCAAACTGGATCTTGTTTGAACGTCTTGCACGAACACACCAGTTGGGTCACGTCAGTCAGCTTTAGCCCAGATGGTCAGTTTTTAATCAGTAGCAGTAACGATCGCACCCTTAAAGTGTGGGACATCGCTACCGGATTTTGCATTCAGACATTGATGGTCGATCAATTGTATGAATGTACTTTCGATCGAATTCGGATTCTAACTTAAGTTAGAGCCAGCCTTCTACTCTGCGATGGAACAGTTAATCTATCAATTTGCACTGTAAAAAATTTAACTTGCTATAGGCGACAGCTTGAAGGTGACCCCCTATATTGAATTTGTGCAAACAGTCATGCAAATGGATCGAGCAAGTAAATTGCACGGTTCCATGCTTGAAGGCATGAATATTCAAGGTGCAACTGGATTAACGTACGCTCAAGCAGCGACGTTGAAAGCATTAGGAGCAATTTCATAGTGAAGCGATCGCCCTTTGGGCACGCGACGCGAACACCTTAACTCTATGCTTAACTCACGGATCTTAAGTGGTGAAATTTGGGGTTGTCTTGCAGACTCAGTTCATGGCGCGATCGCTTACGTCATCAACCCTTGAGGGTAAACAGACGTTTCATTTAAAAGCACAAGCAGAGATGTTTAGCTTTTGATTTCATTCTGCAATTCCTCATTCACCAATCGCTCAAATAGGAGAGTTCAATGTCTAAAAATCAAAAAATCGGTCTAGAAGGACTGCTTCGTCCAGAAGATAGCATCCTGGTACTGATTGACCATCAGCCCTATCAGTTCACCAACTTGAACAGCCATGAACCTACGATGATCATTAACAATGTTATTGGTCTTGCCAAATCAGCAAAGGTGTTCAACGTACCCACAATCCTGACCACAGTCATTGAAGAAAGAGGGGGTTATATCATTAAGGGACTACAGGATGTTTTTCCCGATCAAAAACCGATTAACCGCACTTTCATCAATACCTGGGAAGATCCAAATGTGACAGATATAGTGAAGAAAAGTGGCCGCAAGCAACTTATACTTGCTGCGCTTTGGACCGAGATTTGTCTCGCAATGCCAGCAATCCAGGCGCTGGGTGAAGGTTATGACGTATTCATCGTTACCGATGCTTCGGGCGGTGTTACTACGGAAGCTCATGACATGGCGGTTCGCCGGATGGTTCAGGCTGGTGCAGTTCCAATCAACTGGATGGCTGTACTTGCTGAATGGCAACGTGACTGGGCACGCACAGAAACATCTGCGGGTGTATCAGAGATTCTTCTTGAGCATGGCGGTGCTAGTGCGGTTGCCCTTGCATGGGAACTTCAGCTCCTTGCAACAACCCCTCCAGCGGACGGCAAACCTGTCCAGGTCAGCAATTCCTCCATCTTCATGGGTCGATAGTAAAATCCCATTGCCACCAGAAGATTAGCGAGGGAAATACTCTCTAAACACAGTCTTCGTCCCTGCTATGACAAACAGCAGGTTAGGGACAGAAACTCTCTTATCCCTGATTCCATCCTGCAATTCCTCATTCACCAATCACTCAAATAGGAGAATTACCTAATGTCTACATTCAAGTACAATCGTCTAGACAAGAATAATGCTGCGGTTTTACTGGTGGATCACCAAACTGGACTATTCTCGCTTGTGCGGGATATTGGTGCTGCTGACTTCAAAAATAATGTCCTAGCGCTAGCAAGTATAGCCAAGTTTTTCAACCTGCCTACTGTTTTGACTACTAGCTTTGAGGACGGTCCCAATGGAGTCATCCTGTCGGAACTGAAGGAGAAGTTTCCTGATGCTCCCTTCATTCCGCGCCCCGGACAGATCAACGCTTGGGACAATGAGGAATTTGTTAAAGCCGTAGAAGCAACGGGTAAGAAGCAATTGATTATTGCCGGAATTGTCACGGATGTCTGTGTCACTTTTTGCGCGCTTTCAGCATTGGAGGCAGGGTATGACGTTTTTGTTGTCACTGATGCCTCTGGCACCTTCGATGAAGCCTGCCGCGATGCAGCTTGGGATCGGATGTCTCGTGCTGGCGCTCAGTTGGTCAATTGGTTTAGCGTTGTTTGTGAATTGCACCGTGATTGGCGTAACGATATTGAAGGGCTAGGTAATCTCCTTGCAGAGTTTATTCCTGACTACAAAAACCTAATGACGAGCTATGCAGCAACATCAAATGCTGGCTCTGCCAATCGTGAACGCCTCATGACTCGTGTGTAACTGAGTAGATGTTGTCATTGCTCAGAGATCCAGTTCATTTGCAGCATTGAAGCAGCACTGGATGATTTCGTGGAGGCTAGGAACGATCTCTGGCGATCGCTCCTAGCCAAGGTGACTGCTGCCGAAAATTGCCAAGAAATGCCGTGTTTTGAGGGGATTGATTCTCAATGAAACTTCTCTTTCAGTCGATTCTCTCATCGTGTCTGCTCTTTGGAGGCTCTCTGATTCACCCATCCCTGGTTGAGTCTGCCATTGCCCAGGATACCTTGCAAGGTCAAGTCACCTCTGTGAATCAACTGGCTGATGTGCAACCTACCGATTGGGCATTTGCAGCATTACAAGCCTTAGTCGATCGCTACGACTGTATGGTTGGTTCTCCAAATCAACTATTTCAGGGCAATCGAGCCATTACTCGTTATGAGTTTGCTGCTGGGCTAAATGCTTGTCTAGATCGGCTAAATCAGCTACTAGCCAGTGCAACAGTAGATCTGGCGGAAAGAGAAAATCTACAAACACTACAAAGACTTCAAGCGGAATTTGCATCAGAACTCTCAATATTGCGTGGACAGGTAGATTCCTTAGAAACCCGCACAACTCGATTAGAGTCTCAGCTATTCTCCCCTACAACAAAATTGACTGGAGAGGTCGTTTTTGCTGTGAGCGGTGCATTTGGTAGTGATATAGCTGTACCAGCAGGAGACACACCTGGTTCTAGGGGTGAGATCGGTGACACTATCATTTTTAGCGGTCGTGCGCGGTTGATCTCGGACACCAGTTTTACGGGGCAAGATTTACTGAGAATTCGATTTCAGGCTGGTAATATTCCAAACTTTAGAGCAGCCACAGGAACCAATATGGCTCGCCTAAGTTTTGATGGTAATACAGACAATCAGTTCATTCTCAATCAACTTTATTATCAATTTCCCATCGGGTCAGATACTAGGGTGACTGCGATCGCCCAGGGCACTTTGTTTGATGTGGTTGATACGATTAACCCTCTATTGGGAAGTGATGGCAGAGGTTCGATTTCCGCATTTGGGGTGCGTAGCCCTATCTATCGTGAAGAAACAGGTGGGACAGGTGTTGGTATCAACCATAACTTTAACTCAGCCATCAATTTGACACTGGTTTATCTTGCTAGTAACGCCAACAACCCGACTGCGGGAGCTGGATTATTTGATGGTTCTTACTCTGCCTTAGCACAACTGACACTCAAACCCACAGAATCCTTAAGTTTGGGCTTAACCTATGCTCGTTCTTTGAATTCGATTGATATTGGTACAAGTAGTGCCATTACCAATGATCCGTTTAATGGAAACAGTACCAGCATTGTTGGGGATAGCTATAGTCTTACGGCTTCCTGGCTCGTTAACCCTGCTTTCAGATTGGGAGGATGGATAGGATATCTCCGGGCATCGGCGCAAGACCTCTCCAATGCTCCTACTGCTGAGATTTTTTACTACGCAGTTAATTTTGGATTTCCAGATTTGGGTAAGGAAGGAAACTTATTAGGTTTTGTTTTTGGACAACCGCCTAGAGTGATCAGCAATCAGTTTGGAGTAATCGATCTTAGCACCTCATTGCACTTTGAAATCTTCTACCGGTTTCAAATGAACTACCATCTCTCAATCACTCCTGGTGTAATCGTCATTACCAACCCTGAACACAACAGCAATAATGACACGATTTTTGTTGGCATTATTCGGATGACGTTTCAGTTTTAGAGTCTATACAGGCACGGTAAGAGCTGTTTTTCTGTTTTAACCATCCAATTTCCCCGACTGTTAAATTCTATGTTGGAAGAACCATTGGCGAGCAATACCAGTCAAGAAAACTATCTAGTCACCGCCGTGATTTCTCATATCGTGAGACCAGGACGTGAACAAGGTTATGAAGCATGGTTTCATGGCATCGCCGCAGATGCACGAAAATTCAAGGGACATTTAGGTGTCAGCACGATTCGACCTCGTGATCATGATCATCCTGAATACGTGGTCATTCTCAAGTTCGATTGCTACAACAATCTCAAAACCTGGATTGAATCAGATATTCGGCAAGAATGGATTGAGCGACTACAACCCTTAATTGAAAAGCCAGAAGCAATTCAAACCCTGACTGGGCTGGAAACCTGGTTTACGCTTCCTGACAAGCCGATGAAGGCTCCACCCCCGCGCTACAAAATGGCGATCGTCACATGGCTGGCAGTGTTTTTTACGATATCTATTCTCAATCGTTTGCTAGTACCACTCCTAGCGGGGCTTCCGGTATTGCTCAGAACGTTGTTGGTTACAGGTCTAACGGTTGCCCTGCTGACCTACGTGATTATGCCGCGCCTCACCCAACTTTTTCGCAAATGGCTGTATCCCATTTGATCGAGTACATATCTTGCACATTCACAGGAATCTTCCATGTCTTGTCAACACCTGAACGAACTGACGCTAGAGACTATGATTTCAAAAGCCAATTACCCGGTATTCCGCTGTGAGGAATGCCTGCGAGTTGGCGCTCGCTGGGTTCACTTGAGAATTTGTCAAACCTGCGGCAAAATGCTGTGCTGCGACTCGTCTAAAAATCAACACGCTCGCCGCCATTACGAAGAAAGTGGACATGCGGTGATTAGTTCAGCCGAATTGGGAGAACAATGGCTGTGGTGTTTTACCGACGAACAACAGAAGAACTATTGAGCGCGCGCCCCTTTTCTACTCGCGAGGAAACCATGATGTCAAATCAGCCTGCCCTAACAGATATTTGGCCGAGTTTACCCCTGGACGCATGGCAAGAGACCTATGCCACCTTGCACATGTGGACTCAAATCATCGGCAAAATCCGATTAGCCCAAACTCCGTGGATTAATCATTCCTGGCATATTCCCCTCTATCTAACCGTTCGGGGACTGACCACTTCCACGATTCCCTATGGCAGCCGGATCTTTCAAATCGACTTTGATTTCATTGATCATGAGTTGCTGATTCAAACCAGTGAAGGGGCAAGACGGGCGATCGCCCTCTACCCTCGCTCTGTTGCTGATTTTTATCAGACTGTGATGGAAACTCTGAGAGAATTAGATCTTCACATCACCATCAACACCAAACCGAATGAAGTTCCAGATCCCATTCGATTTGAGCAGGATGAAACCCATGCTGCTTATGATGCAGACTATGCCAATCGATGCTGGCGAGTGCTGCTACAGTCTGATCGCGTCTTTCGAGAATTTCGCTCACATTTTTCCGGCAAGGTTAGTCCGGTTCATTTTTTCTGGGGGAGTTTTGATTTAGCAGTGACTCGCTTTTCTGGGCGATCGGCTCCTGAGCATCCGGGAGGGGTGCCAAATCTACCGGATGCAGTGGCGCAGGAAGCCTATTCCCAGGAAGTCAGTAGTGCCGGATTTTGGCCCGGAGCCGGATTATCATACCCAGCGTTTTATTCCTATGCGTACCCAGAACCCGATGGGTTTAAGCAGGCTACGATTCGTCCCGATGCTGCATTTTACAGTCAAGAATTGGGCGAGTTTATTTTGCCCTATGATGCTGTCCGTGAGGCAGAATCACCGGATCAGATGTTGTTAGAGTTCTTGCAAAGCACCTACGAAGCTGCCGCCAAGTTCGGCAACTGGAATCAAGAAGAACTCAAGCAGTTGACATTTAAGTCGCAACTGCATCCTTAAATTGACGTTTAACTGGCAGATATTAAGTGGTGAAATGTAGGACTGTTTCGCAGACTGGTTTATTGGACGCGAGAGTGGAAAAAAGTTGGGGATTGCAACGACAAGGTAGGCGTTGCTGAATGATGCCATGAATCATTGAGGAATTGGCACATCCCAGAACTTGAGGTAGTGTAGCAACAATCTGATCGAGTGTCTCAGCATTTCCTCTGACGAGTGAATAACAAAGTGTCTTGCGATGCAGTCGGGCTTGCGTAATGCCGTAACCGTGTGTTTTCACCTTCTACCCTGGTCATGTAAGTCTTGCGGTGGGCTCTGATCTCCATCTGGAATAAATCCTGGATAGACTGGCCAGCCGTCCGTGACATAAAAAGAACAATTCCATGTTGCTACAAGCTCCCACAAGGGGGCAAAGGTCTTCGCACGCTCGGTCGCCCAAAACCCACCCTAAAATTCCTGGCTTAAAGTGGTCTACTGCTGTCCACAACCAGATTTTTTTTTGCCCTACAAAAGTTTCTAGTTCATCCAACTCCCCCACTTCTGGAGTGGTCTCGCTCGTCATAGGCGGACGGTAGGCGTTCTCCTACTTGTCTGACCCAATTAATGACGGTGGTGTGATGGACTCCTGTGACGCGCTCAATACCTCGAAATTTCATGCCGTTGACATACATTTTCAAACATTGCGCTTTAATTTCATCTGAGTATCCTTGGAAGATTGTGTGGCTCTACCGAACTTGCTATGCTTGGTCTACAGTCGAAACAGCCAAAAGCCCGAGTTGGCAAAGGTTTGATTTTCTGATAGTTCTATTTTGATCAACTTTTCGGCAAACTATTACTGCATAACCTTTTTGGCGATTTCTTACATAGGGCTTGCTGAATCAGTGAGAAAAGTAAACAGTGTATGGGTTTTCCGAACAAAAAAGTAGTAAGGGTCGCCGTGAAAAACAGGTATAATCAGTCAAAACCCGTGCATCACCACCTGCGATCGTGTATAGAAAAGCTGAGCTTGCCCCAAGCTCCCCATCCGACTTTGAACTCCCCTTTGAAGGAAGATTGTCAGAAGATAACCGTTGGGTAAAAATGACCCAACTAATTCCTTGGTTAGAATTTGAATCAGAATATGCTGCAAATTTTCCGACCGAAATGGGAGCACCCGCTTGCATCATTTAGGATGGCATTAGGGGCATTAATTATCAAAGAAAAGCTGGGAATCAGCGACATAGAAACAGTAGAACAGATCCGAGAAAACCCATACCTGCAATACTTTATAGGTCAATCAACATACAGTAATGAACCCCCATTTGATCCATCATTATTAGTCCACTTTCGGCAGCGAATCAGTGCAAACTTAATCAAGAAAGTGAACGAACGGATGGTGGAAAAAATGCGCGAAACCACCCCAAAACCGCCCGAAAAAAAAAGGATTCGGACGCAAAAAATGAATTAACCAATCAAGAAAAATTAGTCATAGATGCGACCTGTGCTCCAGCAGATATTAGCTATCCCACCGACTTAGGGCTATTAAACCGAGCCAGAGTTCATACCGAAAAAATCATCGATATTCTCTATAAATCCCTCAAAGTAAAAATCAATAAAAAACCCAGAACCTACCGGAAAATAGCCAGGAAAGACTACTTAGCAGTAGCAAAACAACGACGACCTAAACGAAACAAAAAATCCAAGCCCTTAAAAAACAACTGCAATATATCAAAAGAAACCTCGCTAATATTGAACAGCTAATCGAATCAGGTGCCACCCTACAAAGTTTGACCAAAAAGCAATATAAAACCTTGCTAGTTCTCACAGAAGTCTATCGCCAACAACTCTGGTTATTGGAAAATAAAAAACAGAGTATATCGGACAGTTGGGGTAAGTTTAAGCCAACCGCACATCCGTCCCATTGTTAGAGGAAAAGCAGGAAAACCCGTAGAGTTTGGAGCTAAACTGTCAGCGAGTTGCAGTGAAGGATATGTATTTTTAGACCGGATAAGTTGGGATAACTTTAACGAATCAGGAGACTTAAAAGCACTCATTTGAAGCATTTAAAATTTACACAGGATGCTATCCAGAATCAGTCCATGCCGATCGCATTTATCGAACCAGGGAAAATCGAGCCTGGTGTAAAGAAAGAGGAATTAGAATTAGTGGCCCCCCTTTAGGAAGGCCACCAGCAATTGTTAGTAAGGAAACCAAGAAACAAGCCTGGGAAGATGAAAGAATTCGTAACTCTATTGAGGGCAAATTTGGACAAGGTAAAAGAAGATTTAGCTTGAATCGAGTGATGGCAAAGCTTGATAATACTTCGGAAACAGCTATTGCTATTACTTTTTTAGTGATGAACCTTGCTACCTGGTTAAGACGGGTTTTTTGTGTGTTTTTATGTCAAAAACCAAAAATCACACCTATTTATGGTTCAATGATTATTAAAAGCTATAACTGGGCAAGTTATAGTCAACAAAAAGTTATGTTTTGCCGAGCTTGAATTGCCCATTAATTGCGATCGCGATTTTTCCTAACTTATTCAGTAAGCCCTACATACTAAGTTCGGTAGAACCGATTGTGTAAACATCAATAAACTGACGATGACAATCGACACCAATATGATTTTGCTTCCCTCTCATCTTGCCATTTTTACGGATATGGCTGGAGCCACATTCAGGACATTTCATTAGATTTAACCTCAATTCATATCACTATTATGCAACGCCCATTTTTTTATGATCATAATCAAGTATTGCATATAATTGTATCATAGTCTTGATAATGATTTAGGCTTGTTGTATTCAGCTTGGTGCAGCATGGCAATAGCGCATTTTGATAATTTACCAACCATATTTGCGGCTTGGTTACTAACAGTGAGAATTACATTCATTATGTTTTGAAATCAACTGTTCACTTGCACCTCAACAATCGTTGTTTAGGGGTGGGAGGTTGGGCGCGGAATTATGCGGTGACTGTTAGGGGAATGGGGAGTGGTCAGGAAGTGGAATTTTCACAGCAATGCCTGGGGTGCCGTTTCTCCCCTCCCCACTCCCAATCTTTCCCCGTTAATCTCTTACCCTCCCCAACTTTCCATCACCTTAATTTCTACCTCGCAAGGAATCGGAGATAGAAATTTATTCCCGGCTCTCACCATACATTTTTTAAGCAAGGCTTTAACTGGCCTCACTTCTTCAAGAGGACACTCTATTAAAATTTCATCGTGAACGACACAAATTAGTTTACCACCAGTGCTACTCAGAGGCATAAAAAGTAGAGCAAGAGCGAGTTTAGTAATGTCAGCACTCATCCCTTGAATTGGGTTATTTAGCATTTCATTAAGCAGCGGCTTAGTATCTTTTGACCATAATCTCCTTCTGCCTAAGACTGTGCGACTCTCTCGAATACCTCGGCTCCAGGCGCTCTGAACTTTGCTGTGAAATTGTTTGATACCTGTATAGGATTCAAAGAACTTCTTACGAAAGTGTGAAGCTTGTTGCAGCGTTAAAGTGACTCCATGCTCTGCTTGAGCCATATTCTTAAATTTCTGTGCTCCCATGCCATAAATTAAACCGAAGTTAATAATTTTACCGAGCTGTCTGTCTTCGAGAGTAATTTCCGATAAGGGTTTTGCCAGCACCAAAGAAGCGGTCAGAGAGTGCAAATCTTCCCCTTGAGAGTAGGCTTTCACCATCGTGCGATCGCCCGAAACCTTCGCCATGATCCGCAGTTCAATCTGGCTGTAATCGGCTTTGAGCAGGACGTAACCAGGTGCAGCTTTAAAACACTGTCGGGTTTCCTTGTCTCTGGGGATATTCGTTAAATTTGGCTCTCGACAACTAAACCGTCCCGATCTAGCACCAATCTGAAACCAATTGGGATGAATGCGCGCTGTAATCGGGTGAATGCGTTCAGGTAAACCCAGAGTAAAAGTATCGATACGAGCCGATAAACTGCGGTATTCTAACAGTGCTTGAATAACGGGATACTCGCCTTGCAAAGGAATTAAATGTTGAGAGCTAGTGGAAGTAACAGGAATACCTTTTTCTTGCAAAGCTGCTAAGACTTGTTTGGGAGAGCGAGGATTAATTGTATCCGTAAATTCTGGCAGCAGAGAGATTTGTTGATTAGGGTTAGGTCGATGGAGTTGTGAATTAATTTGTTTTAAAAGAGAGTCGCGTTGATAACAGAGCTTGAGTCCCAAAACTTTCCACTGTTCTCTATCTAAAAGCATTCCGTTGAGTTCCATAGAAGCCACCGCAGGCAGACAAGCAAACTCTAGTAAAGCAGTTTTCCAAAGCTTAGAAGCTTTCAGTTTTTGTTGCAGAGCAGCAGCCAGCGGGAGTAAGATTGCAGCATCGGTAGCAGCATATTGCAGTTGAGCGAGTGTTAAGTTTCCCGACCAATTGCTAACTTGCTGCGTTTTGTCTAGCTTTACTTTCAACAAATTCTCAGTAACAGACTCTAGGGACAGATGCCGTTTTAGTCCAGCCGTCAGCACTCGGTAAGCCAAATAGGTATCGAAAAAGGGTTTGGATGGTTCCAGTCCGGCAAAAGCGAGCATTTGCCATTCAAATTTGAGGTTGTGACCTACCTTCAGTGCAGGACTCGCTAAGAGCAAGCGTAATGGTTCGAGAGAACTCGGTTCAATTGCCCATAAATCTACAATGATTACTGGATGGTCAGGAATGGCAAGTTGTAACAATCTAATTTTGGCTTTGTAGGGGTCAAGCCCTGTTGTTTCGCAGTCTATACCGATGATTTTGGCTTGTTGGAATGGTTGAAGGGCTGTTTCAAGATTGAAAGCAGTATCGATCAGTTGATAAGGAGTTTTAAGTGTAACTTGCAACTGAGCTATTTTAAGTTTGTCTGGACTCAAAACAGTTGGGATAGCGGTTGATTGTTTCTGCTCTTTTAGTGGATTAGGTTTCATAATTAGTTCCGTTTATAAAAAAGTGAAAGAATATCAATCTGTCCCTAATGCACAAAATATTACTATTTGTAAGGAGGTCTTCGACATTAAATAGCTTGAGGATGATGGGTTGTATTTGGGAAGTATACGAGTTTTAAGTCAATACGCTTGGGTTCAGAATAATTTGACTTCCTTTCACAAATCTGGAATTCCCAAAAATCCGTGAAATGAAATTCGTCTGAAAGCGCTAACCCAAGCGTATTGAGTTATAAGTAGTTAAGCAAAATTAATTACATAATTATCTCCAAATTCTTTAAGAATTCTTTCTACAGATGAAACAAGAGATGGCCAGCTAGAGTAGGCATCTATTTCGAGCCAGTGATATTTGATAAACCGCCACAAAATCTCTATTAAATTTAATTCAGGTGAATAAGTAGGCAATTCAAATATAGTTAAACCGCGTTCTTTCCATTCTTCAATTTTCTCGAAAATGGCATTGCTAGTATGAATAGAAGCGTCGATATACTACAATAACTGTTGGCCGCTCCACCACAGCAAAGAAAGTATCTATGCAGGCTATGATTACATCAGAATTAATAGTCTGCTCTGAAACATAAGCATGAAGAGTGTTTTGCCGATTCATGATTCCCAAGACATTTAAACGCTTAGTTCTACGACTATCAATTGACAAATATTCACCAATATCTTGCCATCCATAAGGGACACAAGGAATGCCACAAAATCCGGATTCATCCAAATAGTATAAATCAATTTTTCCCTCAGATTCTAAGTGTTTTAATTCTGACAGTTTTTCTTTTTTTTCCTTGTATTCTATGGGGTCTGGCTTGCCGCCAACACCTCGACGCATCCTATGCCAACTCATCCTTTTTTTTTATTCTCTTAATTGTTTCCGTACTTATATTAATAGACCATTCTTCTTTGATTTTTTGTACTACTTGCTTTAATTGTTTTGGTTGCAATTTTACCCAGTCTCTAATTTGATCTGATTGTGCGGAATTAAATGTTTCTTTTCTGCCTCTACCTGGTTTATTATATAATCCGAGCATTCCCTCATCTTCCCATCGATTCAACCAGTTATACATGGTCTTATAACTAATTTTAAAGATTTTCATTAAATTTTCATTTTTGATATTTTGTGAAGCCAAAATTAAAAACTGTGCTTGCTAGGCGCACTTGATGATGTCTGCTTTCGCGATAAATTCGGTTTAGCAATTTCAAGGAAAGTGGATTAATATCTCGAAGGAAAAACATATAAAACCTCTTTGAACACAACTTGATATTTTTTATTATATCATATTAGTTGTTTGTGTAATTAATTTTGTTTGACTACTTAAGTCAGTTTTTGGTAAATCAATTTAAGTCCTGAACTTTAGGAATAAGGCAAGAGACATAAAGGATGGCGGTTGGTCTAAAAAAAACCAGTGGTTGCCTGGTTTGGATTTAAAATAGTTGCCAACTTTAGAGTCGGCAACAGTTGTTTAGGCTATCCCCAGGGCCGCCTAAAAAGTCGCAGCCTGGTTTGCTATCTGTAATCTTTTTACAAACGGCTGCGTTAGCGTCTGTTGTCATTAAGAGCAAAAAGGCTTGTTAGAGCGATAGCGAGGAGTTTTTTCATAACGGTGAACTCAGATGTATGAACTTCACCGATGCAGCACTGTTAAGTGCGACTTTAATTCGGAAGGATTAGATTTTAAAAAAAATTTAACAGAGAGGTGGATGGGAAAATATTGTTTGAATTTAAATTTAAAAATTATGACTATAATGTAACTGACTTTCCCACTTACCGAGCTTTTTTATGAGTAATTCAATTCCCTCCCAGCCCCAATCCACAATAGATGATACAACCAGTTAAGCTGTTCGACATTCAAACTGCACTATTTGTGGGCCAGACCCCATACTGCAAGGGGTTAAGGCAATAAATTTAAATGACTAACAGCTTATCCGCGCTTGATGGAACTGATAGAAGCAGAAGATGCAGCTAATGAAGAAGTTGGCTGCGGTCGGAATTTGGGTAATAAACCTTCAGTTTATCTAAAAACCTGCGGTATCAATATCTCTGATGAAAAGCTAAGAAATTTGTTAAGGGAGTATTTAGCTAAACAGACGGGAATCCCCACACTAATCGAAGCGATATAGTGTGGGATGAAAGGCGCGGTGAGGCGAGGATTCCACCCGTCAACCAATTCAAAACTATGTTTTGAGCGGTGGGCGGGTGGATGACGAGATAAACAAACTCTTTATTCGAGGGGTCTATTTTGTCCTTCAATACACTTTTTTGATCATTTCATAATTATGTCGCCAGTCGAAGTTTGGTAATAAAAATTAACATTTGAGGATAGAAACCTCTCTGATTCTATGAATAAAATATTCACTCATAAACTTGACAGCAAGTAACGTATGCAAGTACAGTAACACTAATTGATAAGTAGCGACTGCAATTTAATATTGGCCCCGCAGCAATGAGAACTTCTTACCAGTATCGATTACGTCCAACAAAGTTGCAAGCCACTGAGATTGACAGATGGTTGTCAATGTTGTGTGCACAGTACAACTATTTGTTGGCAGATCGATTCAACTGGTACGAACAAAACCGCTCCTCCATCAATGCGTGTCCGCTAGTTTGCTACTTGCCTGAACTGCGAGATAATCCAGATTACTACAGTCAGAAAAAGACGTTACCTCACCTCAAAAAAACTCATCCTTGGTATGCCGGGATTTACTCTCAAGTCCTCCAAGATGTAGTTAAACGAGTTAAAGTAACTTTCGAGCGTTTTTTAAAAGGTGATAGCAGCGGAAAACGTAGCGGTAGACCAAGATTTAAACCACGTAGTCGTTACCGCACGTTTACTTATCCTCAAGTTAAAGACGGCTGTCTACAAAATAACTTAATCAACTTGCCGATGCTCGGAAAAGTTAAAGTTATTTTACACCGTTCAATACCTGCTGGCTTAAAAATCAAAACTGTCTCTATCACCAAAAAAGCTGATGGTTACTATGTGACTCTCAGCTTAGAAGATTCAACAGTCCCTGAAATAAAACCCGATTTCAATCCTCAAAAGATTGTTGGAATTGATGTAGGGCTGAAAGATTTTTTGACAACCTCAGAAAACGAGACTGTGGCAATTCCTCAACATTACCGCAAAGCTCAAAAACGCCTGCGAACCATTCAGAAGCGAGTCTCACGTCGCAAAAAAGGCAGTAACCGCAGGCAAAAAGCAGTTAAGCAACTGGGGAAGTGTCACAAGAAAGTAGCGGACAAACGTAAAGACTTTCATTTCAAAACTGCCAACGATCTTTTGAAGAAATATGATGTTGTTGCAGTTGAAGACTTGAATGTTAAGGGACTTGCTCGTACAAAGCTAGCTAAATCTGTGTTGGATGCTGGGTGGTCAAGGTTTCTGTCGATACTGACAAACAAAGCCGTAAATGCTGGTTTGTTGGTGATTCCAGTAAGTGCCTACAATACTTCACAAGATTGTTCTAGTTGTGGTGAAAAAGTACCAAAAAAGCTGCATGAAAGATGGCACGACTGTCCGAATTGTGGATGCAGTCTTGACCGCGACCATAATGCAGCTATCGTGATTAAAAATAGGGCGGTGGGTCATCCCGTCTTTAAAGCTCAGTTAATGTCCGAAGCAATAGCTGGAGTCGCTGAGAAGCCTGCACCATACTGTACGCAGTGGGTGTAGGAGAATGTCACGTCATTTATTGATGGAGCTAGATTTTGACTCAATCATTAACCAGGTGAGTCGTTTCGTAGAGTCATTAGTCGTGCAGGAACACACTCAATTAGAGCAGACAAGACCGACATTAATGCTCTTAGAATCAGTTTTTGAGCAAATTCCTGCGAAAGAACTCAAACAATGTATTGAGTCAGAATTGGGGGAGTTTTGTTCGGAAACTGCGATCGAGCAAATTGTTCAGTACACTGGTCAAGTGATTCACTATTCAATTCTCCAACCTCGACATAAGTGGCCCAAACCTATTTGGGTACTAAGTGCTCTTGAGAAGGTGTATATTGCTCAGGCATCTAGTTTAGATGCAGCAATTGCCCAAGTTAAAGGACAATATTCCCACGAAACCGGAGAGCTGCAAGTAATAAAAGTCGGAGGTGTTCTCGCACCAAACCAAGTGATTTGCTTGGAGTTATTGAACACTTAAAAAATGCGGAATATTTCCGGTATTCTGAGTAACGCTGGAGGATGTCTTGTGCAGTTAGCAGTTTCATTGCATAATAGCCAAAAGTTTTCAGCGATGTGAGCGCGATCGCGGTTGGAAAAATGAACTTGCTCAAAATGTTGGGTACGATCGCTCTCTCCAGGTCAACTGTAGGTAATCCTTGTAGATTCTGATTAGTTGGAAACCCACTTGGGGCCTGATTATACATCTCCATAAATTACAGATAAGTCTAAGCAGGATAAGGGTTTCAGATTCATTTTTGGAGATGTCTATTGGTTCATTTCGATCGATCGCGAGAGTTACTTGAGAAATTGCTCAACTCGCTTGTACACAAGAGCGAGTTTTTTAGTACAATAATAACAACGATTGCTATTCCCTGTTATTAAGGCGAAAATGGAATAGCCCAAATTACAGGAGGACTCAGGCATGAACGTGTCTTTGACACCAGAGTTAGAGCAGTATGTCCAGGAGAAAGTCTCAAGCGGACTGTATTATTCTGCTAGCGAGGTAATCCGTGAAGGGTTGCGCCTGTTGAAAGAACGGGAACAATTCCAGCAAACTCGCTTGCAGGAATTGCGGCAGGAAATTCAGGTAGGGCTAGACAGCGGTGAGGCAACTCCCTTGGATATGCCAGCAATCAAGGCAAAAGCGCGGCAGCGTCGGCGGAGGAAACCGCAGTAATGGCCACGATCGTTAAACGCCCGCGTGCTGAACTGGATTTGCTAGATATTTGGGACTACATCGCTGATGATAGTTTAGATCGGGGTGCATCTCACTTTGGCAAATACATCAAATTGAAAGTTGACCGTTGAGATAAGCACAGCGAAGAGAAAGGATAGAGGGAACGCTCTCAATCTTCCATTGCGCTCCTGATATTTTTACCCTAAACCCAATTCGTTTAATGATTGATTCAACTGTTCCAGAACCTATCGAACTTATGGATTCTTCTTTATAGTATTGGTAGTTGACTATTCGGCAGCGATGAGTCTCTAAATAATTACAAAATGTTTTAAATGCTTGTTTTTTCATCTCTTTAAATAGATTGATAACTTCATCTATTTTACCTTGCCACAACATATTTTCTGCTAATTTCAAACGTTTTAGCGAACCTCCTACCTTGTAAAGATTTTCTTTCAGATGATACCAATCTAAGATTTCTTGTCTTTGTTCAGTATCTCCTATTTCTTGAAATATTTTCCAAATTCCCGCATGACCGTCTCCTAGGCAATACATAGGATGTCGCAATTTTTGGCTATTAGTCCAATCAATTAAATTTTGATTATTTTGAAAAGATGCTCCCGAATAAACATTATCTAAACAAATGGCTTTATAGTCTTTCCAGTAACAACCCTCGCCTTTGGTGTCGTTGCGTAGCCTGACTTTCCCGCCATCTAATGTAATTTCTTGAACTCCTTGTTTAGATGTAGGTAATTCAAATTCTTGTCGTTTGACTAATCTTTGTAATGTACTATGAGAGACTTTGATTCCGGTGAAAATCTCTAAATCTTTTTCTGCCATTTGATAAGATTCGTTGGCACTAATTAAAAGACAGCATTTTTCCATCATTGGACTGAATTGACTATACGCTTTCAATCCAAAATATTTCGCTTGATTGTCGGTAATTTCGAGCGAACCGACTATTGATTTTATTTTTCTGGGTTTTCCTGTTTGAATTCCTGATACTGCTGAAAAAAAAAGTTACCTAGTTCTGGTCCCACTTCTTCTAGCATTTTCTGACGGAGAGACTTTTCTATGCTATCAAAGCTTTCTAACTCGCTTGGAGCTGTATTTCTGTAAAGAATTTCTGCTGCCGCTTTTAAGTAGACTTTTAGCTGTTCTTGGTCTGAGGGTGTCATTTTCTTTACCTCATATTTTTGGGCAATTTTACTAGCTTTTCCATTTTAACCCTTTGGTGACATATTCGCCAAAGTGAGATGCACCCTTAGATCGGGCTGACGAGTTTTTAGATCGCGTTGAAGGAAAACTGCAAACCTTGGCACGTAATCCAGGATTGGGCAGAAGGCGTGAGGAACTGTTAGCTGGGTTGCACAGCTTTCCGATTGGTAACTATGTGGTGTTCTATCGGGAAATTGAAAATGGAATAGATGTAATTCGTGTTCTGCATGGTTCACGGGACATAGAAGACATTTTCAGTCGCGGCTAACTCGTTGTAATTCAAGTGCGTATTCAAGACGTAGTGCCTGCCAATATAGAGAGTTTGGTTGTGGAAGTGTTGCATAAATTTGAGTCAGAGATTGAATCAGGGGCATTAATTTTATTAGATGAAACGCGCTCTCGGGTTAGAATTCGGTTTCTTACACCGCGATTACTGACAAATCAGAGAATAAGGGTGCGCGATCGCACTTTGTCACTTTCTTAAAAGACATTTTTCTCGACTTCGTAGAAGAGCCCAGTGCTGAGAGCCGTTAGGCAACCTTCATAAAGCTGCCCCCTCCATTTAGAGGGGGTAATTTTTAGTAAACAAAATCGCTCATAGGAATGAAGTTGCAGGAACTCGATGCGATTTAAATTGGAATTGTTCACCACATAAACTCATAAAAACCATGCACACTCCATCAGTTGAACCTAATTCTGGATATAACAACTCCGGTTACGAATCGGAACCCGATCTAACTGTCGGTTACTCGTCATCAAGGGAAGTTCGTCAAGGTAATTTTGACGACGCTTACCAAGAAAATGTGTATGACTTGTCAAACTTAGCAGATACTCCTTGGACAGATTCAACAGTCCGCCCGAATCCACAGCTTGAGCTGGAGATTGATTAAAGAAAAAAGCGAAGATGGAGAAATGCAGTCCAGGACGCATCAACCTAAAAAACCCAGTTTCTCGTTCTCATGTTCAACCTAAAATGACGGAATTACATAGGAAGACCGGGTTTTTGGGTAATTCCTAAAATGGAGAGGGAGAGAGGTAGAGGAAGAGAGGGAGAGAGGGGAGAGGGGGAGAGGGAGATTTAGCTGATGGGTAATTTCTGCAATACTGTTCTATTTTTCGTAATGTTTTAAAAACCGTTTAAAGTTTTTCCAAATTAGAAAGAATAGAGCAGTTTTTTTTGCCTAATTTTAGTTAACATCAATAGGATTCCCATGAACAGTCCAAAGCAGTTAAAAAAAATAAGCCAGGTAGGCTCGGCTTTAATAGCTGCCAGTACACTCTGCCTAATTTTTGCTTTCATCTGCATTACTTTCTTAAGCTTTCCATTAATTGCTAGCGCCAGTCCCTTACCTACTAAAATTTGGGAAAAAAAACAATCTAGAGTTTTGCTGCCAGATTGGAGCCAGATTACCTTTAGTTCCCTACCCGCGGTTGCTAGTTCTGGAAGTTCTGGCGGTCGAAGCTGGCAAGCCGGCACTTCTGTTGACAACATCTTGAAGCTGGGGGACATTAACGACGTAAAACCTGAAATTCTGTCTTTGCAAGCAATTGAACAATTGGCACTAGGGGATATCAATTTAGAGAATATCAGCTTGTCCGCATTTCCCTTAGCTGGTAAGCAAACTGTCGGTCGCTTGGCTGAAATTGTTCCGAATCTGGGTCAATTTCAATTGAGCGATGTTCCTCCAATTGCTTCTTTATCTTCTCAAATAGCCGGAGTGAACCCTAACATCAACCAATTACCAATTGGTCAAGCTGTAAAACAAGTACCGCAACTAGCGCAGGCCAAACTTAACCAAATTGACCTATCTGAGTTTGCGCTCGCCCAAATTCCCAATCTTAATAGCGTAAATTTAGAACAGTTCTCTGGCTGGTCAGAGGAACTCATCAGCAATATTCCGCTGCTGAGTCAAGTCCCCCTTTCTAATTTTCCGGTTCCTATTGCGTCTATTGGCAGCACAATCATGCGAATTGACATGATTTACAGTCGGTACGAAAGCAAACGCTCTAATACAATTTCCGGTTCTGATGTAGAAGGATTTGCGGTAGCCTGCGAAAAAGATTGCGCTTATATCGAACTCGACGACATGGAAAACGTCGGTCGCCGCGCCACAGGGCCGCTAGAAGGCAAGCAGTGGATTAGCGGCAAATATCAGGAAGTACGAGGCGGTTCTGGCTGTTTGAGCGGTTGGGAACCGACGGGCCGGCATCCTTTTGGGGAAGTGTTTAAAGTAGTGGTAATGGAACCGTCAGAAACCAGCGATACTGTTGACACGGCTCTGTACTTCAGGTTTAATTTGCCCTGCGGTAAATCGCCTTACATTATTGGCCCGGTTCCGTTTCTCAGTTACAGCGTTAATTCGCCTATGTTTGTCGGTCGATTGGAGGGTGGTTCTTCTAACAGTATTTCGCGTTCAAAAGGCGTCGCACCTGAAACAAAACCTTCAAAGCCGCTGAGTTCAAATCAAACTAAAGAAAACCCTTTACCAACTCAGCCTCTACCTGAATCCAAGCGAGAGTGCGCGCGCCCCGCAACTTACGTTAACGGTGTGGATGTAGCTTCATTAGGGGAGGCGTTAGCAAAGCTTTCCGAAGGAATCGCCAATTTGGAAAATGCAGCCAGTGGCGACTACGAAGCCATTGGCGAGATCGTTTGTACCGAAGGATCTCGCAACTGCGGGCGGGCGATCGGTCGCTATCAGTTGATGAGTTACCAGGAAGACGTGCAGCGTGCTGTCAGCTCAATTCCAGGGGGGACTAACTTTATCCTGAACGTCAACAAAGGCCAAAAACCTACAAGAGAGGAACTCTTCCAATATTTTCCTCCTGCTGTTCAGGATAAACTCTTGCAAAATTCTCTAGCTGAGAACTTAGTCAGCAGCCAACAGGAAATTGACCCTAAAACTGGGCAGGTGTTCAAGGGCGATCGCTTAATTGAGCGAGTAGCACAGAAACACTTTGGGGGTTCTGGCAGTAAAATTGATGCCAGCTATTCCAACATTTTAGGTGGCTACTCTCTCAAACAGTACGGGGAAAAAGTTCGAGAGCTTTATAACCACAATACCAGCGACAATTGCCAAGCTAATTCTGGTGACAGCAGTGGCATCAGCAACTCGGTCGGCTCGGGCATTACTTTAAATGCTAGTTGGAGTATTAAGGTTGCGCTGTTCATTAGCTCTTTTTTGGGGGGAATGTGGTTTTTAATTCGACTTTTTCACAAGCGAAAGCAGCAAAATTTTCTGATATTAATCGGTTTGGGGATAGCAGTTACTCTTGGCACGGCTGCACTCTCCCATTGAACAAAGGGAAAGGGGAAGTGGAAATGCAAGGTATTAACAACTATAGGACTTACGCAAGACAGCAAAATTTACAGTATTTGTGGCCAAATGCACCGAAAAGCACCTACAAACACCTTACAAATAGTGTCTCTGCGTTCACTCGTGAACTCTAACACAATACGGTTCAAGTAAGAACACTCTAACTTCCTTTCACAAGTCTGTATATCCTAAAAATTCGTGAAATGGAATTCGTCTGAAAGGGCTAACCCAAGCGTAGTGGATTCTAACAACTTTTTCGCTAACAGGACGTTTTTAAGTGCTGAAAACATGAATTTTCTTACGTTTTTGTTCTGATATCTATTCCGAAACATTAATTTTATTGCATTTATGTTCTGACATCTATTCCGGTGGCATCGGAATGATTAAACCACAGAGAACGCAGAGGACGCAGAGAAAGAAAAGAGAGAGATTAATAATTCCGATATCAACGGATTTGATATGACTTGTTCCTAAGTTGTTCTCGCTCTAAATTGCATAGTCGTTTTATATTCCGATAAGGAAGTCATTAAAATTGACTGTAAACTTTAGACCTACAACAGCTTACTTAAGCAAAAAAAACTCTCTTTTCGTGTCTTTTTCTTCCGCTTTATTGTCCTTTTTTTTCTGTTATTTTGTATAATTGGAGTAACAAATGGTTGAACAAAATCGAGTTAAGCAAAAAACAGCAGGCAGCCAAAAGATTGTAAAACCCCCGGTTTGGTTAAATCAACTTGGTTACTGGTTTCGCATTGGTTTGACAGTTTTTACCGCCCTGTCGCTATTATTGGGGACAGTTGCTTGCACGAATTCTAGTTCAGCAACAACCGCACCAGCTTCTTGGCAACAAGCTTTGCGAGTCACTCCAAAAGAAACTTTAACCCTAATCGTAAAGGAACACAGCAGCCTTCCAGAACTCAAAGTAGCGGCTGGGCAAAGTGCAGCGGCGGAAGCAATTAAGAGAATGCGAGTGTGGCAAGTTAATGGCTCGGTAGGACGGCTGAACCTTTATGATTTCAATAATTCCACTCTGTGCGGCACAAAAGGCTGCCTTTATGTTGGCTACTTAATTCCTAATGATTCAAGTCAAATGCCAACAGAAGTATTTGCAGCTTATCTCGACCCCCATAAACCGCAGAAAACTCCTTTGTTTAAGGCTGACAGTTCCTCACACGAGGGTTTGCCTTGTCTAGGAGTGAATCAGCTTTCCAAAGAAGGCCGCCGCCAGCTTCAATTTTGCTACGACGGCCTTACCTATCAACTTGCTGACAGCCAGCTTTTCAGTAGTTAGTGTTTAGTAGTCTGCGGGTTCATCGAAGTCAAAATCTTCTGCTGAATCAACCTCAACTTCAACCTCAGCAGCCTCGGAAAATTCATCTAACTCCTCTAATTCTGAGTCTGTTCCTCCTTCAACTTGTGCAATTTTGCGAGGGGGTGACAATTTACCTCTATTTTTGCGGTTAGTTACGCTTTCTGGCAACGCCTGGACTTCAGGTTCCGCACCAGCAGCTATAGCTGGCAACTGGGCATCGCTAGCTTCAATGAAGCCAGCAATGCTATTGTGCAGTCCCCAAATCAATTTTTTTTGTGTTTTTTGACCGAGAAATAGCTTGTGAAAATTAGCATCTGTTGGCTGAGTAATGCTGTGCGTCTTGCAGCAAAAGGATTTATTTTTGCCTTCCCCTTCTTTAAGAGCTCTAAACTCGACATTCAACACTCCCAAAGAGCGCCACTTGTCATTTTTACCGCTGTAATCTCTCCCAAAGCAATCAGCAAATGCCCGTTCCAAATTGCGGTAAAATTCTTCTCTAGCGCTCTTAAAGCTCCAGAGGGCTACATTCTTGAAGCGGACGACAATCGGTACTTGATGCAGGGGTCGGTTTTTGGGATTTAGAAAGATGAGAGCGTGTTCCGAACACACTTCCTGCGTCTTTTTATCGAGGGAATCGCGATATTCGTCGTAAAGCCCAATAAAAGTACCTGCTAATTCTCCATTTTCTTCAATATCTTTGTAGCGGATGTACTCAGGCACAAAAGCTAATACCAACATTCTCGCTTTTTGGAGCAGTAAGCCCGTCACTTGTTCGGTTAGTTCGACCGTTGTCAATTCCTCTTGATTAGGCATTGCGTGCCACTCGGCTTTGACAAGCTGGTCGTTCGGGAGCAAAATACCTGCTGGGTTATCGTTAATCACGATTCCATAGGGCAAAGAGGGCTTGCGAGTTTGGTTGTAATCACTGTTGAATAGCTCCGGATCTATCTCGTAATAATCAGCACTCTTGTTCTTTTGCGTGTTGGAGTTTCCACTAGAATTCTGTACTGTCTTACTTGGAGATTTCGCGTTATTGCTTCTTACCATTGTTTACCTATTTTTGTCATGGTCTCCCCCTTGAGGCGATAGCCGCTATCTGAATCCTTTAGTTTTTTTAAGAGCTAAAAAAAATGAACAATTTGCAATTTTTGCCTAAAATTAACAAAGCTACCTTGGTACCAATGGCAGTTCAAGCTCCTAAACGTTCGTTAACTAGCATAGATTTTGGCGGGTTGTTGGGTCAGTTTATGAAGCCAGAGGGACTGGCAATGTTAGGGCTAATGGCAGGCTTACTTATTGCTTCCAAATTAGTTGGAAACGGGAAAGGTAAAATTACCTCCGGGCGGCTGTGCGGGACGGCTGAAAAATTGGCAGCCACAGGCTCTGCCCTCAAACAAATGAAAGAAAAAAAACGGCAGCCCGTTACTTTGTGGAGCGGTACGCCGACTTATTGGTTTAAAGGTTGTCAGGGATTGAGTGCTCGATTGCAAACGCTATTAGGTGCAAATCCGACGGTTTGGTTTCCCCACGCAGAACGCGGAACTTTAGTCATTGGTGCTCCGGGTTCTGGCAAAACATTCAGCGTCATTGACCGGATGGTTGAAAGTGCATTTCAGCAAGGTTTTCCTGCCATTATTTACGACAAAAAAGGAGACCAAATGAAACTGCTTGCACCCCTTGCAGTGCGCTACGGCTACGATGTGCAAGTGTTTGCACCGGGGGAAGCTTACAGCGGCACTATCAATCCTCTGGATTTTATGAGAGATGCACAAGATGCAGTAATGGCAGCAGAAATTGGACAAGTTATTGCTCGAAATGCTAGTCCGGGGGAGAGCAAAGGCAATGAGTTTTTCGAGAAAGCAGGCGAGTTGATGGCGAAGGGTTTAGTGCAGTTGGCAAAAAGCAGTCCTTACCCGGATTTAGCTTTTGTGTACGCAATTATTCAACTGCCTGATTTGGTCAAGCGCATCGACCACGCCGTTCATCGACCCGACGGTCATCCCCTCAAAATGGACAGGTGGATTGCGTCTAGTTTTTCGCAGTTATTAAGTTCAAAAGATGCTGAAAAAACTGTGGCGGGCATTAAGGCAACCGCAGAGGCAACCTACTCCAGTTTCATTCAAAAAGATTTGTTGCGGGCATTTATTGGTCGCAGCACCATTCCAATTGCTTTAGAAGGCAAAAAGTGCATTATTTTCAAATTAGATGACCAAAGACGCACTGTAGTGGGGCCACTGTTAGCTGCTGCTATTCACTTATGTGTGGTGTCTAATTTGAGTCGGGTACGTTCTGACCCATTTTTGTACTGCTTAGACGAGTTTCCGTCTCTCAAGTTCGACAGAATGGATCAGTGGGCTAACGAATATCGTTCTGCTGGCGGCGTGCCGATTGTTGGCATTCAATCGCTCAATCAACTCTATAATCTCTATGGGGATAAAAAAGGGGCTGCGATCGCCAGTGCTCTGTCAACTCATGTCCTCTTCAACCCCGGCGATTTTGAGACAGCCGAGAAATATTCTAAGCGTTACGGGGAAGTGGAAGTGCTGGTAAAAAATCGTTCGACCGGCAGCTCGACGGGGCAGCAAACGAGCCGTTCTGTCAACTGGAGCGAACAGTTGCAAAAGAAACCGCTGATTAGTCCTGACGAAATTCTGAGGTTTCCTCAAGGCAAGTGCGTCATCACTTCACCGGCCTACGCAACGGGGACAGAAGCTTTATTTCCCTACCCTCTCAAGATTCCGGTGCGGCCCGGCGACATAAAGCGAGCTAAAGAGTCTGAACAACTGTGGGACAGCAGCATCAGACCGCAGCTTGAAAGGCGGGCGAAAGCTTTGTCAGTAGAGCAGCAGACGGGTAAACTGCTCAATATAGATGAAGAGCTGGATCAGCGGATTCGATTCGCTCGGGCATTGCTGCCACATCCGAACGATCCAGAAGAACCCGTGACTGTGGCTGATGTTGAGTCGCCTGTTAATGCTGGTGGTGCGAACAGCGCGGCTGGGAAAATAGCAGTTGGCAATATTCGGAAAAAACTCAAAACTCTGTCCTTTGGTGGCGATAGATGATGGAGCAAACTAAACAATTTTTGGCTGACATTTTGATTGTTGACGATATTCCCGCTAACATTCAACTACTCTCTCAATTGCTAATTGAAAACGGTTACAAAGTCAGGAAGTTGATTAGTGGACAGCGAGCTTTAAAAGCAGTAGAGTTGCAAGCGCCAGACTTGATTTTGCTAGACATAAAAATGCCCGGTATGGATGGTTATGAAGTCTGCCGTCAACTTAAAGCATCTGAAGCTACTTGTGATATCCCTATAATTTTCATCAGCGCTTTAGATGACGTATTTGACAAAGTAAAAGGGTTTGAGGCGGGCGGTGCTGACTACATTATAAAACCTTTTGAGCCTGTTGAAGTGTTGGCGCGGGTATCTGCCCAACTTAAAATGCAGCGCTTGCAGCAGCAACTTCGCTGCGCTAACGTGCAATTGGCTGCACAAAATGTTCAGCTAAGCCAGGAAATTCAAGAAAGACAGCAAGCAGAAGCCAATTTAAGAATGCTGTTGCACGCTGTTTCGCACGATTTGCGATCGCCTCTATCAGGAATGTCGCTGCTGCTGCGAAGTCGCCTCAATGATGCTGGCAGTAACATTGCTATTGATAGGCGGACTATGGAGGTTATGGTGCAAAGTTGTTCGCGCCAACTCCAGTTGATTGAGTCACTAACAGCAACACAACAGTTTGATGTGAAAAGTGCTTCTTTAGCAATAAAGCCGCTGTCGCTGCCCACTTTAGTCCAAAATATTCTTATTGAAAGATTACCAATTCTCAACCAGCATCGAGTCAAGGTTAAGCAGCTTTTTGCAGCCGATTTGCCTTTAGTCAATGCTGATGCCCAGCAGCTCTGGCGGGTGTTTGGCAATCTGATCGACAATGCTGTTAAATACAATCAGTCTGGGTTTATTTTGACTGTAGAAGCTAAAAAGGAAGGTGAGATGGTTCGCTGTACGGTTGCAGACAATGGGGCAGAAATTTCTCCTCAGCAATGTGCAAGATTATTCGAGCCTTATACGAGGGGAGTTGGAGTTAGTTTAAGGCAAGGATTGGGATTGGGACTTTATATTTGCAGGCAAATTGTTGAGGCTCACGGCGGAGAGATTGGCGTTGATAGCGAATTGGGAAAAGGAGCGAGGTTTTGGTTGACCTTGCCAAAGTTTGAAGATTGACAATATGCCATAATTTGCTACGCGATAGCTACGCCTCAAAAACCACTTTTTTTAGAACAATTAGAAGCTGCATTCCAACGGCTAAACCAGCCCTAAACGCAGTGCTTTAACGGCAGCCTGGGTGCGATCGCTCGCTTCAAATTTAGCTATAATCATCTCTACATGACCTTTGGCGGTGTGGACGCTCATGCCTAGCCCAGCGGCGATTTGTTTATTGCTTTTACCCTCAACTAGCTGCTGCAAAACCTGCATTTCCCGTTCTGTCAGCTTGATGTCGTCATTCGCATAGCTTTCGGGCAGTGGCGTTTTGAGATTTTGCAGCACGCAGTCGGCAATCTTAGGGTCTAGGTAACTGCCACCTTCTTGCACAGCCGTAATCGCTGCTAGAAGTTGTTCTGCGTTAGAGACCTCCACAAAAAGAATGATCCAATAGCTATGTGGGTTTAGCGAAAATTTCTACAAACCATTTGTGAAGATTGGGGAGACGATGAATCTGGGTTTCAATTTCTGCCATAGCTAACTCCGAAAGTTTAACTCCTGTGGAGTAAATTGTTTCTACCAATGTCACCACTGGATTTTTATCCTTAAATGTGAGAGTTTTGGCGAAATTTACAACAGTCTCAACAGTGTCAAGTAAACTACCATTCCAATGCTTTTCTAACCAACCAAAACAACGTTCTATTGGGTTATATTTACTATGATAGGGCGGATAATAAGCTAATTGTAACGTCAGTTGAGATTGTTGGGAAAAATCTAAAATTCGTTTCATAAACTGAGTACGACGAGAATGATTTTCCGGTCCATTATCCTGATTGATGACCAATTTTTGAATGTGACTAAAACGGTGTTTAACAGTTTGCCACCAACTTTCAAGTAAGTCAACTATACAATCAGCCGTCAACTTAGAAGTAACGAAGAATAAAAATAGCTCATTGTACTCAGGCAGAAAAATACCATAGGGAATCACACTTGATTGAGTCGAAAAATCGTGGTCAACTGCAATAGTTGGCGTCCGATTTTTACCACCTCTATCAAATTCTCCAATCTTGACGGAAGCTTTGGCATCAATGGAAATTCGGAGAGTATTTGGGTTATTATCGGCTGCTGTATTGACTTGTTCAAGTTGTTCAAAAATGGCTGAGGTCTCGGGGATTTTTTTGACTGGTTTAGTTTTCAAAACTCGTTTTAAGGTATAACCCAAATCATTCAATCTTCTTCTAATTGTTTCGGCGCTCGGTAGTTCTTCATCACTATAACCAAATTGTTTAATTAATTGACGACGGACTTCATTGGCAGTCATGCGCGTATATAATCGTGTACTCTTAAAGCTAGGATCAGTTTGACTGTGTGGGTCTACTAACGATGTAATATCTTTCAATAAGTTGGGTAATTTTGTTTCAACCCGCTTTCGTCCACTGCGCTTGAAACCATCGACAATTGGCTCACCACTTTTCAATTCTTTCATCCCTTTACGGATGGTCCGTCTATTCCATCCTAACTCCCGTTCTACTAACGTTTGTCCACCTATTCCTAAATCTTTGACTACCGATGCCATGAATTGTCGTCTGTCTGTCCCCTTGAGTTTTTTAGCTGTTTCGATGTAAAGAGATTTGGCGTGTTCGGTCAGTTTCATGATAGATTTTAGAGACATAAGATAGGCTGCACACTGAAATTATATTTTGACTATTATAGGATCAATCATTCTGTGGCGTTCTCTTAGTGCCTTTAACGCAGTAGCCGTGAGCGCCGCTTGACAAAGCCGCCATTACCTGAGTTGGATTGCTGTGGTGGGTGAGCATCAGGATGCGAGTATGCGGCAGTGCGGCTCTGATTTGCTGCGCGGCTGCAATACCGTCGATTCCGGGTAAGTCAATGTCCATCAGCACGATGTCTGGTTGGTGTTGCAGTGCAGCACTGACGGCTTCGTTGCCGTTAACAGCTTGTGCGACAACTGTTAAATGGGGTTGGTTATTGAGGATATGCTGTAGACCGAGCTGCATCATCGGGTCATCTTCAACTATCAGGATGGTTTTTAGTTGGCTTGTTTTTGGTTGGGTGGCGGTAGTTGCAGTCACGGCTAAGATTCCTACTACATTTTATCCATAGTCTATTGTTTTTCCTCATATTAAAGAGTGTCATCCTCCTATGGAGAGAAGAAAAGTATTGATTTTTGGGCAATTTCGTCGGAAGGTGGATGTCTATCGATAGGAGGATGGTATTGACACTCCCCGGTCTGAAGACACGGGGATTCTTAAGGACAAACTTTGGGGGATGAACCCACCCAAAGTTTGATTCTTAAAGGGTTTGTCAGCAACCCACTACCCACTCGCTCAACAATTGAGTCTATGGCTACATTTGATTTTCGGATGATATTGGCAGCACCATTTACATCTGCATTCAGTATTAATCCGCTCGCCGAACGGTACAAACCTCTTTTGATTCTTTTACCTGATGGTTGCCAATTGTCAGGTTTTTCACCAACTTTAACTGGCAGAAAATCTCGGTCTAAGAAGCTGGCTTTTGAAGTGTAAGATTCATCCTGTTCTACAAATCTCCATCCTAGAGAATCGCATTCTTGTTGTAATCTTTCTTTGACTTTAGCTGTCGGTATTTGGACAAAGTTCTGATTGGTTTTTTCTCCCATATTGACCTCTTGCTTCTGTCCTTTATTCCAACCAAAGGCTATGACATTAATTTGGTAACTTTCGCAATAATCTATGATAGTTCTGACAGCTTTATTAACCGCATATCTCATTCTTCTGGCGCGATTTTCCGATAACTGTTGCAGTTTTTTTGACGAGAATCCTTGAGGTAGCTTATGTCGGGAATGTTCTGATTGAACTCTGGCTTTTTGTTTGTTAAACTCTTGGTTCCAAGATTTCAGCTTATGACCATCAATAATAAATGGCTTACCATTGCTAGAAACACAAGTTAGCCAGTTGTTGATACCATGATCTATGCCCAGAATCCCTGTTACTTCGAGACTACAGCTAGGAGCTTGCTTGGTAAGAGATTCATGGACGTATTCAATCCAGACCTTACCATTTCTAGGGATTAACCTGAGTTCTTTAATCTGGCAACCCTTAAGCCTTTCTGGTAGTGGAATCCAGAGAGCATCTGTCCCGAAGTGTTCTTTCCCTTGCTTTCCTAGAGGGAGTCTTACCCTATTGCCGACTATTTTTAAGGCTTGTCCCGGATAGGAAACTTGGTACATACCGCCTTTGGTTCTGTACTTAGGCAATCTGGGTTTTTGATTGATTTCCCCTTTTTTGGCTAACCTTTCTAAGGCTCGGAAAGAGCTGAAAGATTCAGCAACAGATTTAAGGGATTGTTGCGCGACTTGCGAGTAAAGTAAGCTGTAATTCTCGTTAGTTTTAGCAATCCTGTACAAGTCGGGATATTTAACCGCACTTTTGTCTTTAAAGTATCGTTGCCGACTTTCGTAAGTCCCGACATTAAACAGATTGTTTGACCATCTCAGCAGTTGCTCTACAATGGATTTGTCGAATCCCTTTAAATGCCAGATATCTTTTTGTACTGCATACATTTGACTTTCACCTCCCTTGATTAATTTTACTGCATTTGGTAGTTGGGAAATTGGTAGGCAGGATAAATCCTGCGATGCCCTTTCATCCCTGGACTAAAGTCACAGGGTTTTCAGGGAGTTTTTTATAAAGTCGATTCTCCCGAGTTTTAGGTGATCATAAAAATTCTAGTGATGCGGCCCGAAAAGCCCGCGTGAAAGGATCACAATACCGTTTCCACTACAAATCCAGGAGAGTCATAAAGTCTGAACAGATTAGATCGACACTTCGTTGACTTCATCCAAATTGATTTCATCCAAATTGATTTCATCCAAATTGATAGCTGTTGCTACTTCCTTCGGTTGAGGTGTTAGATGACCATTAAGCTTGATAACTGTTTGTTTTCTCTCTCGTTCAATGGTAGTCAAAAGCCAATTTTGAGTGTGTCGGTGTTGCTTGCTGTCCCAGGCAAACAGAACTTTTTCTGCTGGTTGAGTCGGGTGCAGTGCCAAAATAATCAGTTGTAGCTTGTGAGGCTCGATCTCGAAGAATTCGGCAGCTACCCATAACTTAACTCGGTCTTGCCAAGTCAGTACAGGATGGCGAATCGCCCACTCAAATAGTTTGGGCGTCCCTTTGACTAGACCCACATTTGCACGGACTTGTATCACTTTAAATGGAGGAGAAGGGGAAGAATTTTCTTCTGTCACTCCCCTTTTTGCTCGGTCTAGTTTTGTTTGAATTGGAATGTCAACAAACAGTTTTCGCTGCGGTAAAAACAGTGATGGCGATAGTTCTTTGAGCTGGAAAACCCACTGCTGGAACTGGGGGTGACTGTTGAGAATTGGCTCGACAGGTAATCCCATTAAAATTTGCTTGACAAGCAGTTGCAAGCGTTCTTGAAGATAGGAAGGAACAAGAGGCGGCTCTTGTAGTGGGCTAGTATGAATAGTTTGATTGAGGTCTGATAGAGTAAGGAGGTACATTGCTCAGAGCATAAAAGACTGAGCAATAGCGGCGATCGCCAGAAGTCAGGGGGGAAGTGGGGAATGAGACAGTGATTTTTCCGGCTTCTCAACTGAAAACCGTAAGGGTGCAGGCTGCTTGTTACTAACTATACAAGTTTGGCTAAAAATGCTACTGATGAAGAAATGATATCGGCAATATCATCTGGATCGAGGGAATAAATCTTTGCTAAAACTTCTTTTTTAATTTTTTCAGAGCCTATCCTCTTGCTGCCACTCACTTGACTTATCGCCACCTCATCCAAACCGCCTTGATAAACTGATAGGGATATTTCTCCATCCAAATAAAGTTGCAGAGTCTTGGTACTGCCACCGCTTAACTTTGCCAGTTGCCGAAAGTTCTTAGAATCGGATTCGGGTATCGTTTTCCCTTTTAACCACCGATATACGGTTGAAAAATCTACTCCGATAGCGGACGCTAAAGCGCTTTGAGTCCAGCCTTCTTTCAGCAGCAGCTCGATCAACTGAGTCAGCCGCTTTTGGCGATCGAGTATGAGAGAAGACACAGAGCTAACAGTCACAAGTGCTTACCTGACGCTATTACCGTACACTATTTTACTTTCTGTAGCATAGAAATTGTTGTCTAACCTCTTCGCTACAAAAGGGAGGGATTGAGACAAGACCTTTTGAGAATCAGGTAAATTACCTGGCACTATACATCATATAAGGTAAAGTCCTTGTGTTTGCAAGGTTTGAGCAATTTTTTGACGATCGCATTTTTGACTGCCCCTGCTGTATTTTACCGCCTTTCTACAAAATTTGAGCAATCAAAGCCTTAATCGATTACGCAACTACCTTTGCATTATGCAATACTTAATCTTGCACCGTGCAAAAAGGACGGAACATCAATGTCATCCTCCAACACAGTTCGCGGTTCTGATGCAAATAACTTCTCTGTTGTTCCCAGCGCTGAACTCCCTGCGAGAGTTGCACAGGACTGCCAGCTAAACAAAGCCGACGCTAAAGATTTGTCTGCTCAGAGCAGTACGCTCACTGATGCTGAAGCATTAGAATTAAGCAGCTTGGAAGCTACAGTCGAACGGAGCTTGAAAGCTTTCTGGGAAATAGGGCAAGCTTTGCGCCAGATCCGGGATCGCCGCCTCTACCGACAAGACTTCTCGACGTTTGAAGACTATTGCACTAATCGGTGGGAAATGTCTCGTCGCTGGGCCTACCAACTGATTGAAGCGGCAACCGTCTATGAAAATGTGCGCCATGGCGCACCAATTCTTCCCGCCAATGAGCGCCAAGTTCGCCCTCTAACAGCACTACCCTCCCAAGAGCAGCCTAGGGCTTGGGCCCAAGCCGTTTCTACTGCTCCGAATGGCAAACTTACGGCTTTTCACGTTGCCCGAGTTGTTGAAGAACACCAGAAAAAAATTTCGAGGAATAAGTCTAACAACGAGAGCAGTTCCAAAAACCAACGAACTCAAACAGCCAATCATCCGTCAAACCGTGAAATTTCAGCATCCACTCAAAAGAATGCTGGGGAATTGGGAGCAACATCCAGTCAGACAGAAACTCCATGCCGAAGCTGCTGGAATTGCTATCATTGCAGTTTTGAGCCTGTTCAAGACGACCCTCACAGTTTTTATTGTCAAAAGCTAGGCAAACTAAGCTTTATTGAGAAAGATGGTAACGAACGAGGATCTAAATGTAAATTGTGGCTCGATCGATGGATCGAGCCAGAGTTAGTCAAAAAGGCAAAACGAGCCCAACGAGATACTTTTACCTTAACTCTACAGCTCCCGATACACCTGCAAGCCCAGATGCAAGATGCGGCTAAAACTCAAGGGCTGGCTGTAGTAGATTGGGCAGCACAAATCCTTCAAGCAGCAGTTGGTAAGTAGTATTGGGCTAGAATTCGTCTAAATTAAACAGCGTAAATTGGTGAGGAGATGTTGTCGTTTTTCTGGATCGGCGTTTGCCCTTAACAACTTCTTGAATTACTGGATTTGAGTGAATTGATGTCTTCTCATTCAAGTCAATAACTTCTGAGCTTTCTCCTGAACTTATTTCATGTTCGACTGGACAATCAGTATGATTTTTAGCCTGAGACTCGACAGGCTCAAACCACTCATTATACCAGTAAGCAGCGTTTATTGATTGAGGTCTATCGCTACTTAAAGTATTGCCAAGGAGCAAATCAGTTTGACCCAACCACCAAATCGGAACAGCCAGCCAAGGTGAAAACATATAAAACTGAAACAAAGCACATTTTAACAGAGTAGGGTTAGAGTCGATAGAAGTCTTGCGACTTCTACCTCTCCTTCAAAACCGTGCTTGCAACTTTCACTGCACACGGCTCCTTGATAATTCCACCTTTGTTATAGGTACGAGTTAGAACGGTGTTTCGTCAAAGTTCTTATTTAAGGAACCATCCGAAGCCGTCTTTGTATCGTGGCAATATCTATGCAGAAGTTGTAGATTGTCATGGGTGTTTTTGCCTCCCAGACTTTTTGGTTTAATGTGGTCAACTTCTACAATGTCTGTATCTGTAAAGTACAAACCGCAGTGAGAACAACGCCCTTTTTGTTTCTTAAGTAATTTGGCTTCCCGTGTTGGGATACCAGGGTATGTTCCCCTTCGCGCACTCCAATAAGACCAGTCTCCGTTGTAAGGACTAACCTCGCCTTTCACTTTTACGTGCCGTACAATTGCCGTGTCAGAGTGTGAGATTAATTCGTGTCCTTCGGCGGTTCTGAAACTTTTGTTGGTTTTTACTGTTAACCAGTATTTGTTGTACCAACTGCCGTCCCCTTTCCCCCTCGATTTGCCCCATGCCATTAATTTTTGATAAGTTAAGTAGTCAACCGTTGAGTAGGTTTCCTTACTACAGACTGTCGAGTAATAGTTTGACCAGCCCCTAATGATTGGGTTCAGCTTGCTAATTAAAGCAGCTTGTGGGGCGGTCTTATGGGTATCTATTACCTCAGCAATCTTGGCTAGATGCACCTTTATTTTGGCTGGGGAGGGGGTGATTAGTGTTTTAAAACCGAGCTTAATAGTTCCATTAGACGCAGCCCGGTAGTATCCTACTTTGTGCTGTTGTACATGGAATCCTAGAAACTCAAACCCAACATTACCATCAATCTTAATGAGGGTGTGGGTTAATTTTGTCTTGCTTGCCTTTAATTCCAATCCCATGTCACGCAACCATTCCGCGATTATCTCCTGACATTTCTTAACCACGCTCAAATCTTCGTGCATGATTACGAAGTCGTCAGCATAACGGATTAGGCTGAGGGCTTGGCGGTTATCCCGTTTTTTCCCTTTTAGTGTTTCCGCGTATTGCTTGACTCTATTCTCCATACCATGTAGGGCAATGTTAGCCAATAGCGGGGATATTACCCCACCTTGCGGCGTACCCTCATCTGTAGGGAATAGCGAACCTTCGGCACAATACCCGGCTTTGAGCCACACTTTCAACTGATGTCTAAGTGTTGGGTATGTGTTTACTTTTGCGAGTAATGCTTTATGGTCTATGCGGTCGAAGCATTTGGCAATATCAGCGTCAAGCACGTATTTGGCTTTCAGACGGATACTGTTGAATATTGCCTCAATCGCATCGTGACAGGAACGCCCTGCTCTGAACCCGTAACTGTTAGGCTCAAATTGCGCCTCCCATTCTGGCTCAAGCGCTGATTTTACTAGCGCTTGCAAAGCGCGGTCTTCGATTGTAGGTATTCCCAGTGGTCGTTTTTCGTCGCTACCAGGTTTAGGAATCATAACCCTTCTAGTGGGTTTGGACTTCCCGGTAACTCTCAACCGTTTAACCAGTTTTACCCGTTGAATTGGACTGAGGGATTTTACCCCGTCAATCCCAGCGGTATTCTTTCCCTGGTTGTCTTGGGTAACTCTACGTACCGCAAGACACTTTGCAGACCAAGACCTAATCAGGGTCTTCTGAAGTTTGCGAACTGCTTTGACATCACCTCGTAAACTCGCTTGGAATATCCGCTTTTGTAACTTAAAAGTCACCCGTTCTAGCTTGCGCCATTTGATGTCTTTCCATTCCACCGTCTGATTGTTCAGCGTATTAGATTTATTCATCACTACTTGTTTTTATTCCTTTGAAATTACCGAGTATCTGTCAGCATATCTCTGTCATTACAACAGAGCATTCGCTTTTGATACCATCCCGTCCTTAATTACCGTTCGTTAGCTACTTACTGGATTTCGACCTCTCCAGAGGTAATTAAGGGTTATTTCGTTCCGATTACACATTTGATTGAGTCTTTAGCGCGATGCTCTCCACCGGGTTTATGGGCGGTGCTTATAAGTCGGATAGACAACCGCTTATGCCCTATCCTTGCCTTTTGGCTTGGTGTTAATCAGCTTTTTACCGTATTTTCAACGGGTTTATGCCTTGATTCAGTCTTTTACACCATTTCAAGTGTCGATGGTTCAAACACATCTTTGCTTTTGCTACGCATGGACTCTTACGTAATAGTTACCGAGGCGACTCCCCGACTTCTACCTTTACCCCCGCTTTAACCTATTTGGTTGCTACCCAATAAATTAGGGGGTACGTTTTCACCTCTGCACTTGAGGGGAAGGACTAACCGCACGGCGGCGCACCTTCAAATGTAATCAGTTGTCACTAACTGCCTGAGCAGCTAGGCTGACCGTCCCATAAGGGTTTGACCCCTTATTTTAGGTTAAACGAATCGCACGTCTATATCTTGACCGATACCGCTCAGACAGTAATTCGACTGTGTTAACATTAAAGCACCCGTACCGCACGCAGGTTCATTGAAGCTGGAAATTCGCTCTGTTTTATCGCCACTGACTAACTTAGATATGAACTGACACAAAGCTAAGGGTGTCGGATAAAACCCTGAACTTTTTTGAGCAGTCTTTCCGCAAATTTGGGGTAGCAGTCGGCCCATATAATCTTCAGGATATAGCATGAGAATTGACAGGTCAAACATCTGATAAAGACGCATTGATGCACCTTCACAGCCGGCGGGTTCTTTGGGTAACATTTTATAAGCTGGATGTCCGAATGCGAACAAAACCCAGTCCAAGAAAAACTCCAAATAGTCCCAAGCTGACCAAGTTTTCCATTCTCCATGTTGAGGAATGCAATTGAGACTGTCATCTAGCATGGCTTCTGCGGTAGGAGAATGCTGCCATTCGATTTGGGGAATCGGTTCTGCTGGCAAAGTTTCCTCAATTACAAATTTGGGTAAAATTTCTGGTTTTCTGTTCTCCAGAATGGCTAGCATTGGCTCCATCTTCCACCGCATCCAGGCATGAGCGGGGACAGCTTGACACAAAGCCCAATAATCCCACCTTCCCCATAAACATCGGTCTATTTGTGCGAGAATTGTTAAAAGCCAGCCATGCTTTAAATCTCGTGTGAGGTTGGGGATTAAAGCTTGGTTTTTCTTTTGTTTATAGGGTTGATTTCTGAAATGTAACAGCGTTGACTCTCTAATTTGGGAGTCAATGATTGGCAAGACAAGCTTGTTTTTCATCAAAATAATGGGTAGAAAGCCCGTCTTAAAAAACGGCTTTACTTGAGTTAAAATTGGTATGAATATCCATCTTTCCTCTGAAGAATATGACAGTATTTGTGGCTAATACCTTGTACCAATTCTTTTGCCGAAATATTGAAAGAGCCACTGCTGCGAACAGCCACTCGACCAATATATTGACCAACTTTCTTTCCACTGGTTACTACTGCTTTAACAATGTCGCCAGTTTGAAAACCTTTGACAAATTTGTCACGAGGTACATAACGAGATGGAAAACCAAATTTATCAGTGCGGCACATTTGTCGAGTGCCGTGACCGTTGGCCTTGATTAACAATGGTTGAGTGGTTAACACAATTAATTTATCAACCTTGCCAACACAAGCAGCATCAAAATAATGAGTTTTGGGCAACTCTAATCGAATGCGATTGTATTTTGTCTGCCCGCCGGAACCCGTCGTAACAGGTAATCCCGTTAGCTTGAGTTGATTAAACAATGCCCAGCGGGTTGAGTTGACGGCGGTAGCATCTTTGAGTGGTTGTTTGACTTGTGCCATAATTTGCTTGAGCAAATCTGGCTTCTTTAAAAGGAAGTCGTTAATATCTTGAGTACCTTTCTTGAGATTACATTTTTCGCAAGCTAAACACAGATTAGAGATTCGATTGCTACCTCCTTTTGCCTTGGGATGAATGTGCTCTACCTGCAAAGGAATATTTTCTACCTTGCAGTAAGTACATTTTCTCTCCCATTTGTTAAGCAGATATTCTCTGATTTCGTACCCAAGTAATTCGCCTTGCTGATATCCGACCCCATAAATTTCAGGTTTCTCTAGTTGTTGAAGGTCGAATCGAACTAACTCCATCGCAATACTATTTACGGGTGCAAATTTGATGAATTTGTTGACCCAGGTCAGCGTAGTATCTACTCGATGTTTTAAGCTAGGAGCTAGCCAACCTTTCGGACGAATGCGATTTAGGAAACGCGCTTGACGGTAGCGGGTATGTCTAGCTCGACGACTTCTACGGATAGCACGACGAGAATCCAAGCTAGCTTTAATTGCTTGTCCTCTGTGATTTAGCTCACCTACGAAGATGATATTTTCACCTTTTAGTAGCGCAATTCCCGTAGTTTTACTACCGGGATCGAGTTTGATCTCGTAGCTTGCGGGGCGGAACGCCATCGACTGTTCAGTTGTATTGACAGCACGTTTAAGGTCGGGTAAGAGGGCATACGTCGCCGTATCCCTCTCCCCAACGAACCGGACGTGACACTTTCGCATCATCCGGCTCTGGCATTCTTGGACTCCGAGGTTATTTAGTACCATGAACTTTCCTGTGACAAATTTGGTGAAGGTGTATAAGATTGTCGATTTCATCTGTGCCTCCCTTTGTCACTTCAGTTATGTGGTGAGTGTGGATTTGTTCTCCGTTTAGCAGGTAGTCTCCGCATTCAGTGCATCTCCAGTGCTGGAATTGAGCCACTTTGTAGAGCTTCGAGCCTTTAGCCCATACGCTACTACCCAGTTTTGATTGGCGTTTCTTCCAGTAATCTACTTTGGTTGAGTCATCTGGACTAGCTGCGCCTTCAACCTTTGTATGTCTCAGGATTGGGATGTCACTTACATCTTTGAGATAAAGTCTCTTTCTTTTTCCTGTTCTATCCTTAGTGTCGGCAAAGAATGTCCAGTGGTCATTTCCCAGTACGGTAAAGTATTTGTTCTTGACCCTTTTGAGATGTTTCTGGTGGTGTCGTCTTTTACACCATTGCCATAGCATTTGTACAATTCTATGGTTGAATGTAGCGAAGATTTCCTTGCTGGAGCAGTGCCTGTAATAGTTCGCCCATCCTCTTAGTATAGGGTTTAGATGTTTGATGACTTCTTCCGGTTTTACCGTTTTGTGTCTTTTGAGCCATCCTCTAATTTCTCTGAGTTTGGCAATCATCTTATCCTTTTGAGGTTTGCAGAGCGTGGTTCCATCTGAGTAGCTTCGGATTGTAAAACCGAGGAAGTTGAACCCATTTCGCTTATTGACGATGTTGGTTTTTTCTTCGTTCAGTTCTAGTCCTCGCTTTTTCAGCCATTCCTTGATTTCAGGCAGAACGGCTTCCAAGTCTTCCTTTGTTTCGGCTGTGACAAGGAAATCATCGGCATATCTGATGTACCCAAATCTAGGATAATACCTGTTTGTGTAGTAGGTTTTGCCTTTGTATTCCCCACTCTTGCTCTGTTTGACTTTCTGGTGGTTGGATAATACTTCTCCTTCCAGTCCGTCTAGGGCGATGTTAGCCAGAAGTGGGCTAATGATGCCGCCTTGGGGAGTGCCTGTTTCTGTTGGGTTAAACTTGTTAGCCTCCACGTAACCTGCTTTTAGCCACTGTTTAATTAGCTCTTTGCTAGGAATTTCTCCGAGAGCATTGAGTATGTATTCGTGGCTGATGTGGTCAAATGCTCCTTTAATATCTGCGTCTAGAACCCATTCATCGCCTCCTTTTCGTAATCGGGTATGAACTTGTTCTATCGCATCGTGACAGCTTCGCCCTGGTCGAAAGCCATAGCTGTTGGCTTCAAATCTAGCTTCCCAACTCGGCTCCAGTGCGTTTTTGACCACTGCTTGCATCACTCTATCTTTGAGAGTTGGTATCCCCAAAGGACGCTTTTTACCATTTGCTTTTGGAATGTATATCCTTTTAGCAGGTTTTGCTTTCCAAGGGTTCAGCTTCAGGATTTCGTGTATTAGTTGGATTCTCATCTGAGGGTTGAGAGCAAGTTGGTTATCCACGCCTGCTGTTTTCTTCCCTTGGTTAGTTTGAGTGACCCGTCTAACTGCAAGTAGCAGGTTGGACTTACTTTTTAACATGAGTGAAGTAAGGCTCCTGACCTTATTCCACTCATTCCTCTGAGTCGCACGATAAATTCTCTGTCTGAGATTTCTCACCACCTTTGTAGCAGCTTTCCAATTAAGGTCTGCCCATTTCTCAGGTAATGCGTCTGTTCCGATTTCGTTACCGAATCTATCTTTCACAGAAGTTTGATTTCCTTACGTTGGTTTATCGTTAAACACCTGCCAGAATTTGGCTTCCTTTCAGTTGGAGCAAATCTTGAACTCCTATCTGTGGCATTACCCACAGCATTCGCTTTTTCTGGCATCCTTTACCCTCTAAGTATTCTGCTTTCCTTACGGTTGGCTTACTCAGACTTCGACCTGTACTGAGAACCTATAGGGCTTTCCGCAGTTCTATGTGTTTGAGATTCGTCACGGGTCGGGTTCCATCTCTACTCCGGCGGGATTATATTTCGTCGAACTAGAGAATCATCAACTCTAGTTCTACCCACTTACCTTTTGGTGAGAGTGTTTCAGCCTTATTTCACTCTTTATTCATCACGAAGTGTGCAAACGATGGTTACTGGTGATTAACCCTTTCGTGCTTCCCCTTGCTCCTTTCCAACTTAGGCTGTTAGATTAGGCTACTTTCGTGGTCTGCATTCCATTAGGTTCATTATTTACTACTAACGTGACCGGGGTATCGTGACCCTTTTACGTGGGGACAACGGGACGAAATCCGTTGGGAGAGAAGGCTCTCCACTCAGAACACGTAGCTTAACTACGTCGCGCAATGATGGTAAATGGGTATCTACGGAAGACCGCAGCTTCGCCATTTGAGAGTAATCTTCTAGCCACGGCAGGATGAACGGGATGTAGTGGTTGTTTATTTGGGTCCAGTACAAAGGTATAGTTTTGCATGAAATTCTCCCTTGCGGGGTAATGTTTGCTTCGCCAATATTTCAAGAGCTTGTTAAGCTAACAACACTGTTTCAGTGACCGTAAAACTGTTTAATTGTTAGCGACAGAGCAGAAGACTAGCACGCATCTAAGGGTGTCGTGACTCTCGAAATGTAGTCAGTTAAGACTGTGGCTGGTCAGAATGGCTTACTGGATTTCTCCGGCAAGCCTCATGCATTTAGGCTGAGGTTCCTGACGAGTACAAGTCTGAAAAATGCACCCCTAAAAACCGCGGTAGCGGTTCACACATTTTAAGAATAGGGAGTGGGGAATGGGGAGTGGGGAGTAGCTTTTTATAATTAGAATCGCTCTGGAAGCAATGTTGAACAATTGCCTATTTGTTTGATAACTTTTATGAAGTGAGTTCGTTTCCGGTTGCATTGGAATGGGAGTGGAGGTCAATAATTCCACATTCCCCCCCACTCCCATTCCCCCATTCTTAAAATGCTTCGCACAGCAGCAGCCCCACCTGCTTGAGTAAAGCTTTATTGCCATCAGGGCATCCCGACTGAATCAAACATTTAGGACAGCCAGAACTGCAAGAACAACTGCGGGCTAACTCAGCAGCCGCATGAGCTAATTGAGGGAGAGAACGAAAAATAGCTTCGGAGGTTCCCGAACCCCCTTCTGCTAAATCGTAAAAGAGTCCTGCATAGTCATTTGCACCTCTCTTCTCTACCAGAAAATTTACATCATTAGCTGAAGCCAAAATAGTCAGAGGTAAAGCTGCTAAAATTTGATGACCGAAACTGTGAATAGCCAACAAATTCGCGGGGTACTCCCACAACTGCTGATATCCGGGAGGAATCGGCTGTTGAGACTGAAGCAATTCCTGGCGAGTAGCTGTTACTACGTGTTGCAGGTAACATTCAACCGGGGAATTCAAACTAATTTGCAGTACAGGAGTCGCAAATTTGATTTCGTAAGGTTGCTCAAAGTTTACCTCATTAAGAACCGAGGTTAGCTCAGCCGAGCGAGTTCTTTTACCACAAACAGGACAGGCAGTACATTTTGATAAAGGCTCTCGGTAATTGACGCATTTTCTATTGAGACAAGTTAACTGGTAATTGCGAGTCAATAATTGATAACCCGTGACAAGTTGGCTAATTTCTCCCCAAGCCAGTTCCAGAATAGCTTGAGCTGGAATTGCATTACTATCCGTTGAATTGGTTTGAACATTTCCTTCAACTTCTGGAATAACCAACGGGATTTGTTGAGGCAAACTCAAATTCTGTTTGAGGCTGGTATCAGTGTGGCTAATCGCTAGAGTAAACAGTCGAGTTTCAGGGATGTTTTGTAAAATAGCTTTGCCATTCAAGAGTGAGCGCGAAGTATAAGTCACCAAACAGCCGTCTGAGTTTTGCGTGCGGTAAATAGCACCAGGAAATACCTCTCGATAAGCAATCTCCGCACTGAGGAGTTCAATCTCTTCTTGAGTATCCGCATCCACCAGTTGTATCGTGCTAGCACCCGTTCCCCCTCGAAAGTTTACATCTTTATGCGGAAACCCCTTAGCCCATAATTTATCCCGGCTTTTGTGAAGAACACCTTGCTCAATTAAAGCCGTTGCAATTTGAGGAGCGCTCTTGCCAAAGTAGTGCTTGAGCTTATTGGCAGGAATGCCAGTTTCAACAGCCGCGCACATCAAATGTTTGGCAATATCTATGGGATAATTGGCATTAAAGCTCACTAATTCAGATTCTGCCGACAGCAACAATTCAGGGCGAGCGGCAAAATAGTTATCCAAAGGTGATTGTGCAATGGGAATGAAGATAATTAAACCGGAGTTTGTGCGACCGGCCCGGCCAGCCCTTTGCTTGAAAGCTTGCAAACTTCCCGGCCATCCCCTAATAATAGCAAAGTCAAGTTGAGGCAAATCAATTCCTGCTTCGAGAGCGCTAGTGCTGAGGATGCACTTAACTTTTCCTGACTGCAAAGAGTTAATAATTTCGGTGCGGCGCTCGCTTGTTAAACTGCCGTAGAAAATTGCTACTTGCGACTCAATTCCCGAGTTAGTTTGAGTTACAGCTTCTTGCTTAAAAGTTGCCCACAAGTTCTTAATTGCTTGTCTGCCGTTACCGAAGCAAATTCCGCTTTGCCCTTGCTGCAACAAAAACATAATAATGCGAGCCACATCGGAATTAGCATCATGAGTCGGTTTAGTAACAATTAATTGCCGTTCTGGGACAGCAGCTCCGCTAGAGTTAATCCAAACTAACCGCTCGGGTTTATTGATATTTCGCTTTCGACTTCTACCAGATAGTAACTTCGCTAATTTAACGGGATTGCCAACGGTAGCACTCAACATCAGGAATTGCAGTTTTTGAGAAGAACCTCCGCGCTCGTCTACTGCCAATTTTAAGCGGCGAATTAAGCTAGCCATGTTAGCTCCGTAAACTCCGTTAAAAGTGTGAGCTTCATCTAGGACAATATAGCGGAGGCGACTTAAAAAATGCTGCCAAGGCTGACTCCAGTGAACGCCTTTCAGCGCATAGTGAATTAATTCTGGTGTGGCGCTGATTATGCTAGGATTGGTAGCCAATAATTGTTCTCGGGTTTTGGGAGGAGTATCCCCAGTTAGAAGGGCAAGGCGCGGGCGGGCAGGCTCAGGAATCAGTTGGAGCAAATCGGCAAGTTTTTGACTTTGGTCGGCTGTTAAAGCTTTCAAGCCATAAATAGAGAGTGCCGTAAATTGATGTTGGAGAATGCCCTCTAAAATAGGCAAGTACGCACTTAAAGATTTGCCAGAAGCTGTTGCTGTGCTGAGGATGACATCTTTGCCCTGGCGCACGGCTTTGAGTGTTTTAATTTGGTGCGAATAAAGCTGTTGAATGCCTTGGCGGTGCAAAGCAGAAATTATTGAAGGCGGCAAGTCTTGAGGAATTTTGTAGAGCTTAGGAGTTGTAGCAGGCGCGATTGTCTGATAAATAACCTCTTCGCCTAAAAACTCACACAAATCGGCTGTTGCAGTTGGCTGCAAGTGGCTGGCTTCTGGAAAGTTATTTTGGTGAAAATCATGTCTGGCTATTAGTTGGGAAAGAAGGTTGATATAATTGGGAGGCATCGGTCACTCTAAGAATGAATCTTTTCTCTTTTACTACCGATAGGTAGGAAAAAGAACGAGAGAAGAAATTCCAAAAAAACCAACTGGGAGTCGGACTGAATTTGGTGGCAATTATGGGTTTTGGTTCAGGAACCAACAAAGCGGTAGACTTCCACCTCACTGCGCGATTACCCTGCCCCGTGAGACGCTAGCATTAACACAGTACACTTGCTATGTATATAGCGGTTCTCAAGCAAGTGAGGCGTCAACTGCCCATTAAGCTGCTACGCATTTAAAGTGTCTGTTGGGAATGAGGGGAAGAGAGGGAGAGGGGAAGAGAGTGCAGTTCGGAGTTGAAGGTTGGAATGTAGCAAAGAAGAGAGGGAGAGGGGGAGAAAGGGAGAAGGGGAGAGAGGGAGAAATTTTTACGCTTTTTCTACAAGGATTGAAGTATATAATTTAAAGACGCGACAGCTTACCAATTACTAGATGTACCTCATTTAACCCAGAAATGTTATAGTACCCAATTAAGAATAATAAACTTATGCCTTACAGTAAATTCACTCTCAGCAAAGCTGTAGAAGATTTTCATCTCACAATCGTTGAAGGAGCGCGTTTTTTACCAGAAATACTCCCAGTGACTCCTAGTCTTTTACTACAGGATACTCTCAAAGAAACAATTCCTTGGGCGATCGCGGTGAGTAGCGAAAAAGCTCGTTCTGAGGGTATCATCAATCCTGTCTTACTGGAAGTAAAACGCCAGCTTCAAGGACAAATTAGCGTTTTTTCAGGCGAAGAATTCAATGTAGAACCGGAGGCTGAACTTACAGGCTATGTTGACTTTCTCCTGAGTCGTTCCCCGGAGCAACTATTTATCAAAGCCCCTGCGGTTATATTGGTGGAAGCCAAGAAAGAAGACCTTAAACCGGCTCTTGGGCAATGCCTTGCAGAAATGGTTGCAGCTCAACGCTTTAACCAACAAAAGCAACAGCCGATATCGACGATTTATGGAACGGTTACTAGCGGTACAGTTTGGCGGTTTCTTAAACTGGAAGAGCAATGCGCGTCCATTGATCTTACAGATTATCCGCTTCCTCCGGTTGAGCAAATCTTGGGGTTTCTGGTTTGGATGATGCAGGAAAGATGAGCTGCTATTAAACGTTTTTTGAGTAGATCGGTTAACTGATTTTCACCATTGGTGACAAGTTAAGGCTGTAAGTCTTTTGTCAAGAGGCTTTCGGAGAGTTCTTAAAAAAGAATTGGTCAGACCCTCGTTGCTTTTCAGGAAAAGGGGCAATAATTAACTTAACATTCGGTTTTCGCTGCTGTTTAATAATGCCTAAATCTCGATTTTGGGGGTCAGCAAAATACTTGATTGGCTCTGTTGCTTTACCTTGATGATGAGCCATAGTAAAATGATAAAGACCGCGATAAATCATTTCTAAAGAAATCTGCTCAAAAGGTAGAGCTAGTTCATCAGCTACCGCATCACCTAAATCTACTAAAACTGCATAAAATAACCAAGTTGCCCAAATCTGTAATTTAATCCCATTGATTGAACCCGTCCATAAATAGCTTAAATCTAACAGCCTTTTTACAATATTAAAAGCTTCTTCAATCCGCCAACGTCTTCGATACAAATCTGCTACTACATAAGGGGGTAATTTTTCTGGCTCTAGCACACTTGTTAAATAAGAATGCCAGGTTTTTTATGAACGAACTTCAATCAAACGTAAGGTAATAAACGGAGTTTTCTTTGTTCCAGACCCCAAACGTATCTTACGGTCTCGCAGTCCATAACTATCGGTAAATACTTCCTCTACTTTGATGGCGGCTCCTTTCTTTATTCGGGTAATAAAGTTAACCTTTTGCTCAATTAAGTTTAACCAAAAAATAAAGCGATCGAAGCCTCTATCTAATAGTAATAACGTATTTTCGCTGACTAAATTAAGGATATTCTCTTCAAGTTTTACATCAGATTCTTTCGCATTTTCGGTAAACCTAATTTCGACTGGCAATCTAGTTACTAGATCAATTACTGTACTTATTTTCCCCGCCAATTGTCCTATTTTAGCTGACTCTAAGTTTGATAATTTCCGAAATAATGCCTCTAATATTGAACTATCTATAATCCAAATCTGCTCAAATCTTGTTAAGGTAAACTGAATACTTTCTGGTAAGGTTCGTTGATTTCTCCTCTGCCAATTTGTTCTTAAACGCGGTAATAAATCCTTAAATACTTGTTCAAACAGCTCAGCAGGAAAGGTCAAAAATCTTTGTGAGAGTGCTTGTTGGCTGACTTTAGTGGGATTACACCACAGAAAGCCGTCTCTCGTTAACATTCGGGTCAGCTCTCTTACCCCTGCCACATCTCGCCATAGTAAGGTTAAGACCGCAGCCATCATCAATGGCAAGTTGAGAATTCGGTCTCGAAGTTTTAGCTGACGGTAGGAATTTTCCTGATTGAGCATGGCTGGTGTCAGTAATGCTTCTAGTTGCTGGGCAATTACTTCATCCTCTATCAGTGGTCGTTGTTTCTTTTTCGCGTGGTCCCGATTGGTAGTTCTGGTCTTGGTCATGGCTGGTCATAATTGCTCAACTACTTGCCTATTCTGAGTTTCATCTATTTTTTAACCAATGTAAATACCCCCTTGACAATTTACCCATCACCTTAACTTGTCACTAATGGATTTTCACTGGAAAGTGTAAGAATGATGAGAGTGGGTAAGTTTATTGTGGCTCGGAAGTTTATACAAATAGAGATGAGAGTGCGATTGTACCCTCAAAAACTGCTGCGATATCTAGACAATAACTCAATACGCTTGGGTTAACTATTTTTGTCATTGCGAGCGTCTTCGCGTTAGCTTTCGCGATCCGTTCGCCGAAGGCGTTCGGTGAAGGGTAGGAAAGCAATCCCGTCTGTTTTTCACATTGTTTTACTGAACGGACTGTCTTAAATGAACCGTATTGGACAATAAATAATGACTATTTTTCGGCTCTCTGAGCTTTAAATTCTAACTGCTTTCGCTGTCGTTCTACAAACTCAGCCAGAGAACTTTTCCTCCCTTCCATCTCCTGAAAATCCACCACAAAACTAGCTGTTTTCAGCTCAACCGCTAAAGCTTCAGTAATATCGATAATTTCCACCCAACTCGCACATTGATAATCTGAGTCTTCGTATTGCTTAATTCGATTTTCTTCCAGCCCCAGTCTATCCGCAAGTTCTTTTTGAGTCATTTTCGCAGCAATTCGAGCTTTAATTAAGACTCTTGGCAGCTCTAAAATCGAATCTACTTCAATTTTGAGGTCAAGAGTGCGATCGCACTCCACCAATCTTTCATACTCAGCTATTTCTGCCCTAAAAGTATCCAGATGACTTTGGATAGATTCACGCATCACTAACCACCAAGGATCGTTCTTTTTCACCTCTTCATCTTGGGCGTCATACTGGGCTAGCGTAGATTCACATCTTTTCGCTAACTCTTGGGTATACTCATATTGCTTTTTATTTCTAATCATGGCGACCACCTTACTAAATCTATAGCAATAATTCCTTTAGGATGCAGCTCTCTGTCCCGTTGAAATAATTCATAGGAAGTTAGATCGTAACTACCGACTGGCTGGTCGGACGGAAAGATTTCACCGCGATAAAGAGCTTTCTGTGCGGCTCTATCTGCATAATTTCTCAGTCGAGGAGCATGAGTTTTCAGATAATTCATATCAACCTCTTCTCTATCCCAACAAGCATCAAAATCTTGAGGAGCTAGTTTGCTAGTAATAAAACTACCAGTGATGTAAATTGTTCTGCATCCTGCTGCTTTTAGCTGCTAAGAATGCCATTTGCAAACCATCTATCATGCGAGTACGAAGTGGTGTTATTCCAAAGCGATCTTTGAATTATTCCCATTCGGCCGAATACACTCCTGGTGGCAAGTTGCCGTTCTCATCAAATTCGGGAATCATGCCCTCACACCTTTACATTTTAACACAATTTTATTGTCGGTTTTTATAGCTATTGATTTCCTCAGCATACCTGAATATGCAGGCAAAAAGCCATCGCTCTGAGTGATAATTAATAAGTTGTAACAGAAGCGACTGGTGCGATGCAGGGTTTTGAGTTAACTTTCAGGTCTAATTCGACACCGAATGTTCCGAATATTCCGACTCAATACGGTCAAATAGAAGTCGCCACAACTACATTTAGACTCAACGGTCAAACTCACACCTAAACGATGGAATACGACGAGGATTCGGAGGACTTAATCGTCGCTATCAGAACCTCCCAAGGTAACAGTCAATCAGTAGTTTATGATGCCTTGGAACAGGTCAAATCGATGACAGATGTATTTGGCAACGTCACATCATACAGCTACGACTTGCACCAAGCATCCGGGCCAACAATACAACTCCACCTGCTGGGTCGGTTGTAACTCGCATTGACGAAATTACCTTACAGAAAAAATATGGTAAGCGGAAAGCGAGCAAAACTTTATTTAGTCCGCTCGATGCAAGCGACTATCTTAGACTTTAGTTCCAGTAAAATTGGGCAACAAATCTGGACTTATTGTACATTATATTACGCCAAAAATGTTAATAAATAACTTGGATAAGTAATGAAATCACAGCTTTTTTTACAAGGCAGTTAATGAAAGACTGCCGAATTAACTCGGCAGCGCTTTCCTGTTATTTAAGGTGAGTGAGTTGAGTGATTCTGAGCAAAGCAGGCAACATTGAGTCAGGCTTATCTCCTGTTTTCAGAGCAATTTCTAAATCAAACAAAATGGAGAGCGATCGACTTAAGAAGTTCGCAGATACTTCCTTAACCTCCTGCTTAAGGAAATACAGCCGTTTGGGGTTACTAATTCCGCACATACTAGCAATTTCGCTATCTGAACGTTGTTGGTCGGAATTGATAGTAGCTTTTACCCACAGCCAAGTTTTAAACTGAGTTTGGAGAGTGGCAATAATTGCTAAAGGAAACTCTGCCCGAGATAGCAATTCATCAAGCACCTTAATTGCCGCCACTGCTTGACATTTTAAAAGAGCTTCGGCAAGTTGAAAACAGTTGGCTGTGGTAGCTGGAACGAGGATTTTAGCAGATTCTTTCGTAATGCGAGCGCCTGCTGCATAAATGGCTAATTTCTCCAGTTCACTAACTCTTCTAGCAGAATCGTTGCCAATCGCTACTGCTAGATAGCTGACAGCATCTCTGGCAATTGAGAGATTCATCTGTTTAGCAGTAGCAGCGATCGCACTTTCAATCAGATCAGTACGCCAAGGAGGAATGAGAGTAAACTCCTTGAGGTTACCAAACTGCAACAAATGCTTGACTACCTTGAGTCGCTTGTCGATAACAGCAGCAGTGAAGACTAAGTGCGTTGTAACAGGTAATTGGGGCAAAATTTGCAGCAATTCTAGCCCCATTTCTCCAAATTGCTTGAAATCGCAATTTTCAACGACAATAAGTTTGTTTCCTCCGCCGAAAGGAACTGAAGCAGCAGCAGAGAGGGCTGCATCTAGGGAAGAAGCATTTCTGCGGTGGATGTTGAAATCTCGCCAGAGAGGATGAGTTTGAGTCTTAAAATTTTCAACTTCTCGTTCAATTGCGTAGGTATCATTCCCAATTAGGATGCTAATCATGCTGCTAACTCTTCCTGTTGTTTGACAGTAACAGTAACAGAGCGGCCTAAAGCTTTAGTAACGATCCGCTGCACGGATTCAAGGTGACTCTGAAACTTGTTCGCGTATTTTCTTTCTACTGCTAACACACATGAATCAGCAGAAAGTTCGGCAATTTGAGCGCGGTTTAATAGGCTACGATTGCCTGGTTTCGCTGCTGCTACTACTTGCGCCCAAGTTGTCTCAAAGTCAGGAGAATCTGCCTCTATTTTTGGAGGGGTTTTATCAAAATTGTCAGGCTGATTAGATGGGAAAGTTGCCGGCAATCGCGTTTCCTTGGCAGCGGGTTTGCTTGACAGCATCAAGTTCAGCAGACAGACTTCTAACCAAGTAGCAGCATTGGTGCTAGTTCTCAATTGAAATTCTGATTTTTGCAATTGTGTACAAGCCGCATCAATTGTTTCAAAATCGAGATGAAGAGCGAGCGAGCGCAGTTGTGAGTAGCCTACTGGCCCTGCAATTAAATTCTGGCAGTGGCGCGTTGATTTGACAATGAGCAAATCTCTCATTGCTGCTAGCAAGCTGCTGAGAATAAGTTTAGGGGTTTTGCCGCTGTCAATGAGCGTTCTCGAAGATTGCAGTACGCTTAAGGTATCGCCAGAATGAATGGCTTTAAGAAGGGCGATCGAGTCTTGCTCGCTGATGCTGCCAGATACTTCGGCAACTTGAGTTAGGGTAATCTCTGAGTTTAGCAGTGAAAGCTGAGAAAGTAATTGCAGGGCATCTCTTAACCCTCCGTCGCAGGTACGAGCGATCGCCCGCATGGCCTCACTTGCGATCTCAATAGATTCAGCGGAGCTAATTTTGTGCAATTGGCCGACAATAGCATCAACTGACAAGGCTCGGAAGTTAAAAGTTTGGCAGCGGGAGATAATTGTCGGCAACACTTTATGTGCTTCAGTCGTACAGAGAATAAATACCACATGAGCCGGAGGTTCTTCAAGGCATTTGAGGAGAGCATTTTGAGCGCTGGTACTGAGTTGGTGACACTCGTCTAAAATCCAAATGCGGTAACGGCTCAGCGCTGGCGCAAAGTTGCTGTGTTGTATTAATTCTCTGGCATCATCCACGCCATTGTGAGAGGCAGCATCGATTTCAGTTACGTCTAAGCTTGAACAGGAGTCAATGGTTTTGCAGCTTGAACATTCTCCGCAAGGAGTGGCGGTTGGCTTTTTGCTATTCAAACAATTGAGGGATTTAGCAAGAATGCGAGCGGTTGAAGTTTTGCCTGTTCCTCTGGGGCCAGTAAATAGGTAAGCTTGAGCAATTTTGTCCGAGGTGATGGCATTAGTCAAGGTGGTTTTGATGGTGTCTTGACCCACTAATTCTTGTAGGTTTTTGGGGCGGTATTTGAGGTGCAGTGGTTGGTACATTTTGAGTCGTTAGAATACTTCTGGTAACTATTCCCCGATAGGGGATAGGAAAAAGGGAGTGGGGAATGGGGAGTGGGGAGTAGGGCAAGACAGGTGATACCAAATCAGGGTTAAAATCCCTTTATTGCTGAAGAGGGGAAAGGGGAGAAATTAGCGATCGAACTCAAAAAGGCGGTGAGTAACCCGAATTTAGTATGATTGGTAGTCAAATCGCTCGCGACTCCTCCTCTTCTTACTCTTTTCTTTCCTCTCCTCCCCACTTCCCCACTCCCTACTCCCCACTCCCTCCATGACTATTCTTGCGGAGCGACAATATATTCGCACTCCTTAGCCTCTGTACCCGACGCAGGCGTTCCAAACGGTGCAATCAGTAGGGGAGCGGTAGGAGTTGCCATTAACACCCGCAAATCTGAGCTGGAAATCGCTTTGGCTGTATCAATCAAATAGCGGATGTCGCACTTGAGACGAAACTCACAGCCCCATAGTTTGGCATCAACTGTCTCCGTTCCTGAACTGAGAGTATTGTTGAGTGATGCTCGCACTTGTTGGGCATCTAAATCGAATTCTAAAATAGCTGTTAGGTGAGACTTGTCGCTGTGAGAAGCTAACCTCTCTAAGGCTTTTAAAAAGCTCAGCCTCTCAACCACCACTTGATGGCTAAATTGATGTCGATAGGGAGCGATAATTTGGTCACAAATTGGATATTGCCCTTCTAGCAACTTCGTGGTCAACCGCCAATTATTCCACTCGAATGCGACAAAATTGCTAGGTTGCTCTGGCAAACCTTCATAGTAAATCGTAACTTTGTCAGTGGAATTCAAAGAACGCTCCAATAACCGGAGTACCTTAGCAGGGACAGTAAAATTAACTATTTGACTGCTCAAAAGGTGGGAATTGCTGCTTTCGTTCAATCCTAAAACCATTGCTACCCGATGCCCGTCTGTCGTCCAAACTCTCAGTTGATCGAGTCCTCTGTCTGCGTCGCGGCTGAGTTGAAAATTACCTCCAGTTAAAATGCGTTTATTTTCCTCGGAACTAACAGCAAATAAGCTAGCTTTGAGGACAGAAATTAACACGCTAGCAGGAAGCGTTACAAGTTTCTGTTGAACGCTGGGGATAGCCGGAAATTCGTCCGCAGCTAGCCCGCGAATGGCGTGCTTGCTTCTTGACGCACTCAGAGTGGCACTGACTGATGGAACGTCGCTTCCTTTAATAATTTCACAAGAACTCTTTAAGGTGAGGCTGCCGTTAGGAAATTTTCCCAAAATGTCAGCAAGTATGGGTGCGGGGAGGGTAAGCTTTCCAGATTGATTGACATTCGCACCAAAGCTCACTTGCATTCCAAATTCTAAGTTGTAAGCAGTCAGATGCAAATGTTGAGTTTCAGCATCAGCTTCAATCAAAATATTGGACAAAATGGGATGGCTGCTATTGCTGGGAATGATGCCTTTCAGGGCTTGTATATAATCGTTTAATTCTCTTGAATCGCAGGCAAGTTCAATAGCTGATGGGAGAGTAGAAGGGGAAGGCAATATCGCCTCATTTGACAATGTTTCTAGAGAAAGAGCTTCGACGGCTGGAAGTGCTGCAAAATTTGTGCAAGTTTGCGAGGTTTCTACTTTTTGTGGAGAGATTGTTAAGGGTTCGCAAACCGAGTCAGTTTCAGTTGTTGCTTTGACTGATTTCTTCACTGTTTTGGCAGAATTATGTGCTGTGGCAGTCGAGCGTTTTTTCTTAACTATTCTCTCCAAATTTTCCTCTTTAGGCGGTGTTCCTGTTAGTCGAGATTTTGCCATAATTAGTCTGGTGTCAGGGGTGCGATTGGCCGCTGCGGTAGCAGCACTTATTCAGGTTGTTGAGAAAGAGGAGTGGGAAGGGGAAGGGGAAGGAGAAAGAGAAGGAAAAGGAGAAGGGGAAGGAGAAGGGGAAGGAACCCACGCTTAAAAGCAAAGGATTGAAAGGTGGACATTGTATCTAACTCGGTGCGTATCGATACAATTATTGATTTTTTGAGCGTTGCTATCAACCCACAACTAAAGTTTTTTATCCATTTTTACTTTCTGCTTCCCCTTGCTTTTCCGTTTCCCTTTCTTCTTATTTTATAAATAGGACTTACGCACAGACTCTACTTGTAGGGTGCTGATGGCACACGTTACTACTACAGATAGTATGAAAATTGACTTATGCAGCGTAAGTCCCGATGGAGAAGCTTTCTGAAAGTTGAGCGTTAGTGACTGTTTTTTAGAAAGGACTTTACCTGTTAGTTGAGGACTTTACCTGTTATAGCAACAGCCAAGACGGTTAGGACATTCTTAATCGCTGAAACCATTGCTATTACTGCTTCTTCCTTCTTCCTTCTGCTATAGTTGAAGACTTTACCTCTTGGTTGAGAAGTTTACATTGTACTTGAGAATTTTATTGTTTGAGTACGAGTCATTGGGGGCAACAAATAATATCCGATATCGGCAGCGGCTTGCACCGACATAATAAAGTCGATGGTACTCTTTAAGTTTCTGTTGCCTGCTCAAATCTTGACCGATTAACAATCTGCTGAAAAGGTCGCTTCCGTCAATGCCAACTTCATCAAAAGTGCTGCCTTGCGAATTGTGAATAGTCAGAGCAAAGCAATTGTTAATTTCAGCAAACAAGTCATCTTTGAACCAGTAATATTTCCTCCAAAGAAATCCATTGCGTTTAGCACTCTTTAGCTTTTCTTTAAGTTCAGCCTGGTAGCGCTTATTTTCCGACTCGTGCAGGACAAAGATTTGCCGAAATAAACCGTCATCAGTTACAATCAATAGCCGCCAAACTCGATAGCCTCCGTGCTGGTTAATCTCAACTTCCTTGACGGTAAATTCCGTTGAAGTCGGCAAAATTACGGTTTTGCCGTCAGGTGCCATGACGGGTTTTTTGGTAATTAGCCTTTCTCCCGGTACAAATCTGGATGCAGCTTGACCGTAGACTTGCTTTCTGATAAGCTGATTGTAGTAGTTGACTCGTTTGTTAGTCCAGCACAGAATTCGGAAGCAATCGGGATTTTGACCAAATTCTCGCTCGATCGTTTTGACGGCATATTGCAGCAGCGTTTCTGATTTGACTTTGAATGCACCGTTTGACTTGTCTCCTTTTTTGTATTTAGAGTATGGCAAAAATATGTCGGCTTTACTATTGACAAAAGAGCGGCATTCTGTTAGAAAATCGAGCACAGGGCTTTCCCCTGCTTGCCTGACAACTTGGGTCAGTACAGCTTTATTGGTAATGCTAAAAGCAGGCGACTTTTTTTCTCCTACAGGATTGAGTTGAGCGGGGTCGCCCATTAAAATTAGCTTGCGGTGATTGAAGAATGTGCGTTCAAAATTGCGTTCTATCCATTTCCACAATTCGCTTCCAACCATCGAACATTCGTCGAGGAAGATGATATCGTAGAGGTGAAGGCTGCTGGAACTTGTCTGTGACAAGGCTTTTTCTTGTTCTTTTCTGACCATGCCTAATCCTAAAAGTTGGTGTATTGTCATAAAATCAACTCCGAAAATGCCTTGAGACGCTGCCATTTTTCTGAGGATGCCGACTGCTTTGTTAGTAGGTGCTGTGAGGGCAATGCGTTTGCTTTGACTCAAGAGTTCTTGGATAATTTGAAAGACGATTGTGGATTTTCCAGTTCCTGCGTAGCCGCACAGCAAGAAGAATGACTCGGTAGTGGTTAGAAAGCTTCTTAATTTGTCGATGGCTTGCTGCTGTTGCGGTTTGAGCGTGAAGGGAAATTGTGTAAGTTTCTGGGGTTGTTCGAGTAAGGTTTGAATCATTAGTTAGCGTCCATTACTAATTTTATCAACCTCTGATTAAGCGTTAGCTTGAGAGGAGTGGGACTGGGGAGTGAGAATTGGGGAGTGGGGAGTCAGCCTGTATAGCTTGGTGAAAAATGCTCTCAAACGCTTGAAATTTAGTAAGACGCCATCGCTCTAATTTTGTTGGGACAGCGAACGACAATAAACAAGATTTATTAGGGCGTATCTTCTAAATTAAGTTCCGCAACTTTTGCCAGAGCTTCTAAACGCTTGTGTAATGTTTTATGCCTGGGACATTCTACAGCGTACTCGTATTTAGCACCTGTATGTTGAAGTTCGGAAATCTGGCAGTCAATTAAGTTACTAAGATGACCGACTAGCTTTTTAACAGGTATTAGCCACGCCTTAGCTAATGCTTTAGTGCGGAATCCTATCCAAGCTCTAAAGTAAGACCCGTTTTCGCTAATTTGATATGCTACGTTGGGCGATAATTTAACAATAGGTTCAATTCGGGTCACACCCAAACATTTGAGTTCTGTTAAGGTGTAGTTTTGAATATCCCCATTGTCCCAATAAATTTTTATGGATCGTATTACCTCAATATTCAAACTAATAATTGTCCCCATTCGTTGAGTTCCTTCTCGCTGCTGTAAAAGGCGAGTTTCCTCTCTAAATCCGTTCCATCCTTGTTTTTTAACTAAACTTTCAATGCAGTGCTTCCAGGCTTCTTCCCAAGCTATCTCAAAGTCAGAAAGATTGAGGGGTGGAGAGTAAAAATTAGGAAGCTTCCCTGCTTCCCACTCCCCACTCTCCACTCCACCCATTTCTTCGCTCAATTGTCGAGCCAGTTTTTCTTTTAACTGCTGTTTGTGGATTGGCATAGCGAATTCTAAAAAATTGTCGGGTACTTCGAGAGCTAAATGCGTTTTAGCTCGGATTCTGATATCGGTAACAGATAAATAGCTGGCGGCTTTTAATTGTTGGGGTGTCGGGATATCTATGGTACAAATTGTCGGGTAGCCGGGAAACAAGTTGATGGGAAAGTGATACAATTGGTCGATAGCCGAGATGAGAATGTGGTGTTCGGTCAGGGATTCTACTTTGAAAGGAGTTGCATTGCTGAATTGTACCTGGTCGGAATTAGCCAGTACGATGGTTGTGCAAGTTGGAAGTTCTCCAGCAGTCTTTTTAGGGATAAACTGAGGAACGAGGGAGATTGTGAGGGCGCGGATTTCGTCGAGGTTATAAGTCCAAGAAAATGAATCTTCGCCGGGACTTGCGTCCCAAGTAATTGTCACAGGTTTTTCAGTTTTGTTGAGAGAAGTAACAATACCGTATTGGTTGCCTGTTTTTACGATCTCGTTTAATTTGAAGGGATGTTCTTCAGCAGGTGCCTCCGCGAGAAAAGGAAAAATTACTGCAATCACTTCTTGGATTTGAGGGGAGTGCTGGCTGGCTGATTCAGGAAAGGTTTTGTGGGGGTTAATATTAGAATTGTTAGTATTCATAACGGTAAAAAGTTGGTTATCCCTTAACTTCTCCCGCTAGGGGGTAGCTTTTAACTTAGAGCGTTTTTCAAGCAATGGTTCTTGCTTATTGCATTGCCGGAAATGACTTAGCTGTTGTTAGAGGGGAGACTCTGTTGCTGCAATCGCCAACTATACTGGTATCAGCCAGCCCTAGAATCGCACAGCTATCAACTTTAGGATTATTACTCATATAATTAGAGAAATCGATACAAAATGCGATGGCTCCTTTGCGTCAATTAAAACTCTAATAACAAGCTCTAATTAGTAGAGTTTAACAAACCCGGTTTTGAGCATCTATCACTCCAGTTAACAGCCCCCAGTAGATAAAAAATTACCCCAGCTATCAGTAGGAGCTGTAGCTGGGGTAATTCGCCCGAAAGCGGATATATTAATCTAACGCAGCTATATCGATTAATTCGATTTCACATAGAGCTGCGTCGTTATTCTTTAGGCAAAGTAGGCTTTGGTGGGATGTCAAAAACAATCACAAATGTGAATTCTTTGACAAACCGTTGCAAAACCCGAAAATGATCGTCTGCATCCCTCCTCCTGCGAAATCGCGCCACAACAATACGCTGACAATTAGGAAGCAGCTTAATGATGCACCACGGATGCAATCTCTCAAAATAAGTCATTTTAACCTCACCAGCGACAGTAACAGGTTGCGTTCTTTTTTCCTTGCTTGCCATTACGCTAGTTGAGAGAATATTCTTCAAGACAGGTCACGCTGACCTTGACAATTAATTAGGTTTGTGCTTTAAACCGCTCAAATTCTCTTCTAACGCACCTTCTTATCTTCGGAATGCGGACACAGCAAGTTCGCCAGTACGTCGGGAATCTCCTCAAAGTGTTCCAGCAGAAAATCCATTACTGCCAAATGGCGCAAATCAACAGCAGTAGGAAATCTTCGATTTTTTCCGCGTTTAAACCAACCCTGTACCGTCGAATCAGAGCGGGAACAAATGGAGGCAATTTGCTCGTAACTTACGCCCCACTTGACATAAAACTGTTTCGGCGTCATGCCCAATTGGCATTGGCTGTAAACTGCAATCAAATTGCGTTCTCTATCTGTCAAAGTATGCGGCTTTTTCATCCTCATACCTCTCTAAATCTTCCTCCCACGCCGTATCAAATTGACACCAAGCTGTACTCTTGGAATTAGGAGCCAGCCAAATTATGTAGCACCAAATCCAGCAGCAACGGCGCGGTTCGTAGTTGTAAAATTTGCCAATAACTATTCCCCAGTCACCTTCTTCACCAACATCAGTCCAGCGCACCATCTCGCCACACTCAAAGCGCGGGGGATGAATTTTGGCAAAATTTGCAGGCAACTCAGTTGAAGGTGGTATATCATTCAACTGGTAACTGCTCACCGCAACTGCGTTGCGGTATTGCTAATGATGGCAATCGAGCTGGCCTCTGTTGCATCTGTTGCAAGTGTAGTAAGGGGTTGAGCCAAAGCCGACGAAAATAGAGTATAGTAGCTTTCATGCTTAAAACACCAGCACTGACCAGCGAACCACCAGAGATAGCCATCGCAGTAGAGCAGATGGCACAGACAATGCTGTCATTAGGAGAATGGCTGCTCAAGCAACAACAGCAACTCAAACAGCAACAGCGAAAACTGGCAGAAAAACAGCAGCTTATCGAAGAACAACAACAGGAAATCGAACAGTTAAAAGAAGCATTATCCAAGCTGAAAAACCGCTCCTCATCAAACAGTTCTATCCCTCCATCAGCCGACCAAATTAAAAAACCTAGCGACAAAAGCAAGCGAAAAAAAGGAAAAAAACGCGGTCCAAAATACGACCATCCGGGCAAGACACGAAATGGATTTGGCGAACCCGACCACATCATTGAGTTACAACCCGAGCGATGTCCAGTTTGTCAGGCAGGAGTTGAGGCGATCACAACAACACCAACCAAAGTGCAACAAGTAGCCGAATTGGTAGAGCAACCAGTAGAAATCAGAGAATACCGTCGCCCATTATGTCAGTGTGTTGATTGTGGCTGGTCGGGATACTCTCAACTACCACCCTCCGTCATCGAAGGGTTTAGCTATGGTAGCAGGTTATGTAGCGTGGTGGGTTGGCTGGGATATGGTGGTAACTTACCCTGGAGAAAACAAGAATATTTTGTGGAACACGTCTTAGGAGTACCCATCTCTCAAGGAAGTTTAGCCAAAATGCAGCGCTACTTTCAGCAAAGTTTGCAGCCAATTTATCAACAATGGCTCACCTACGTGCAACAGCCGGGAGTGCGCTGCGTAGATGAAACAACTTACTGTATTGATGGCATCAAGTATTGGTTGTGGGTAGCCACCAGCGATCGAGTTTGTGTACTATTATTAGCTCCGACTCGGAGTAGTGCCGAACTTCAGCAGTTATTGGGACAAAACTTTGAAGGCATTCTCAGCAGCGATTGTTTCAGTGCTTACAACCGACAATCAGCAGCGGCGAAACAGAAATGTTTAACACATCTGGAACGAGATTTAGAAGCACTCAAGCTCAGTCGATTTGAAGCTAATCGTTTGTTTGCCCAAGGCGTGGGTGAGATTTTAACCACTGCCAGAACTTTGCACAGGGACTATCATGCTGGGAAATTGAGTTGCCTTCAACTCGCTGGCAATCGTTCGGTAATTGAAGCTCAACTGCAAGCAGTTTTGCACAATCCACCAGTTACGGGATGGCCTGCCGATGCCCAACGATTAACCAACCGAATGCAACGTCATTGGACAGAGTGGTTCACCTTTTTAGATTATCCACAAGTGAAACCTGATAACAATGATGCCGAAAGAGCTTTACGTCCAGTAGTTGTACATCGGAAAGTAACTGGCGGGGCGCGCAGCGATTGGGGCGCTCAACTGGTGGCTCAAATGTTCAGCTTTCTCGAAACAGTTCGGTTGCAAGGACATGAAGCGATCGCGCAACTTTATCAGTTACTTTGTTTAGCAGGTCGTAGTCCTCCGGGTTTACAGTTCAGTTGAACTTAATTGTGGGCTTGTGACGGTAGCTATTTTCAGTGGCAGCCTGCATTTTGAGCTTGGGAAATTTCCCGTTTCTACAAAACGCGCAAATTTTTCCATCACCATTTGTGGCTCCATTTGCGATACTGCAACGCAGTTGCGGTGAGCAGTTACTTCAACTGTTTTAGTGGCAGGCCCGAAATCAAATCTCGCTTTCCTTTTGAGATTGACATGAGTTATTAACTGTGCATCGACTGCAACAGATTTGTTTTGATAGGTTTTTAGGCCAATTTCTTGATAAAGAAATTGCTGGGCGATATTTCCTTAAATCAATCAATTGGAATCTATATTTGACGAACTATTCTCAAAGCCCAACTCTGGCTAGGCTATCAGTTTTTTGAGATACCGCCCAATCGCGTTGATGTCAAGTCCGGTTGCAGCAGACTGGTATAGTAAAGGTGTAGGTGCGATTCGTTTAGCCGAAACCTGAAAGAGGGGATGGCTAGCAGCGATGGGGTAAACCCAAGCAAGGGTTAGAGATCGCACTTTAATCCCCCACCGCCGACAACTTACTATTCATGCAGGTGAGGAAACCTAGTCAAGCATCTAGCTCTCGACAACTAGGGGAAAAGGGGAAAGATAAAGGTGCAAGCCAACATCATAACCAAAATCCAAAATAAACCAAGTCCTGACATCATGGTGCGTGATTTAAAGCACACAAAGAACCAGAAATAAATCTGGTTTCCCCTACACAAAGATTGACAACCTTTGCGTAAAGCAGGGGTGAACGCGGACTATCGGGATAGCTGAATACCGACACCGCAAGCAAAAATCCTATAACCGAAACATTACGAAAGTAATGAAGTCGTGGGGTAGAAGCGCAAGCTAGCAAATTGTCGATACAACCGTCGTAATTTATTGCCAGAGGATATAAGCTCTCTCAGAGAAATCTGAACTTCTGGGTCAGGAACATCTGACAAGGGTAAGGACTATCAGACTTCTACAACCGAGATAGCGCACCACCTAGAACCCCGGCGGAAAGACAAACCCTAACGGATTTAATCAATGGATAGTAGGAACGAAGTAATCCTTTTGTATGCTCCTCTTCAAAGAACAATTGTTGAGGTAGGCTGTCAGGCTACACGCTGCGAAAGGCTGGGATGGTTTAAGAAGCTAATGCCTAACCTGAAATAACAGGTAATGCCGAAAAAGGGATGGGGTAATGCCCAGGATATGCTGACGTAAACCGCGAAGGTGGTTAAGTGAAAAGGTGCAATTAGTAATGAACAAGCCTAAATCTGATTTGGAAACAAATACAGAGGGATGGAAAGCTATTAATTGGCGTCAAGCCGAAAGATATGTTTTCAAGTTGCAAAAACGCATTTTCGCTGCTTCCCGTTGTGGTGATGTCAAGAAAGTTCGCCAACTTCAGAAGACGCTGATGAGGTCTTGGTCTAATAGGATTTTGTCAGTAAGAAGGGTCACTCAGGATAACACTGGTAAAAAGACGGCAGGAGTGGACGGGCTAAAAAGCTTAACCCCAGCAGCTCGTCTAGAACTGGCAAGGGAATTAAAACTAACCGGAAAATCCAAACCGACTAGAAGAGTTTGGATACCAAAACCAGGAAGTAATGAAAAACGCCCACTGGGGATACCTGTAATATATGACAGAGTTTTACAAGCCGTAGTAAAATCCGCACTTGAGCCGGAATGGGAGGCAATTTTTGAGCCAAACAGCTATGGTTTTAGACCGGGCAGGTCATGCCACGATGCGATTAAGCAGATTAAACTCTGTATTCAACATAAAGCGAAGTTTGTACTAGATGCAGATATAGCTAAGTGTTTTGACCGCATCAACCATTATGAACTACTCCAAAAGTTGAACATAAAAGGCAAAATCAGGAGACAAGTAAAATCCTGGCTAAAATCTGGAGTAATTGACGATGGAGTATTCACTGCAACATCTGAGGGTACGCCACAAGGCGGGGTCATTTCTCCGTTATTGGCAAATATCGCCCTCCACGGGCTTGAAAATACACTCATGGAATACGCCAAAACCATAGACATGAAAGATAAACGTGGTTATCAACTTGACTGGCGACACAAAGTAATGTCCTTGAGCTTCATCAGATATGCTGATGATTTCGTGGTTTTACACAGAGATAAGCTCGTAGTCCAAAGATGTCGAGAGATAATCTCGGAATGGTTAGCTGGCATGGGTCTAGAATTAAAACCTGAGAAGACGAGGCTAACTCACACTTTCAAAAATGAATTAAGTGAGGATGGTAAAGCTGGCGCATGACTTTTTAGGTCATCACATTCAGCAATACCCTGCTGGAAAACATCGGAGCAGTTTAAATCTGCACCGTGAGATATTAGGTTTTAACACACTCATTACCCCAAATAAGAAGTCCAGTAAGGCTCACCAAGAGGAAATCGGAAGAATCATCAAAAAACATATCTCATCGCCACAATCGGCGTTAATTAGAGACTTAAACCCTGTAATAAGGGGATGGACTTCTTTTTATACAAACTCCGACGCTAAAACCGTTGGAGAACTAGCTAAACAAGATAACCTCACATACCTGAAACTTCGACGTTGGGCAAAACGCCGTTGTGGAAACATCAATGCAGGACATCAACTGTATTGGCATTCTATTGGCGGTGATAACTGGGCATTCTCAACCAGAGAAGAGGGAGCGAACCCTATAAGGTTACTAAAGCATAGAGAATTCGAGTGTAGCAGCACCGACTATGTGAAAGTTAAAGCCCACATTCCGCACCCTCAACTGGCACACACGCAGTTGGGGTGCCCCGTCCGAGTCGATCAGTCGGCTCTAGATGAGTAGAAATACTCTCGCCTGCCGTGTCAGGTGATCGAGCAAGCGATCGATTCAGTTGGAAAATGTACGAGCGTGTAAATTAACAACAAAAACCAATTATCCCCCGTGCGACGCGGAGGATAAAAATAGTCTAAACTCAAGTAGCAAACAATTCGCTCGATCGAATGAAACCCGTGCATCAAGCAACTGAACTCGCCGTCTCTAACCTCGACCATCTTGGTTTAATAGCAGGTCTAGTTGATGAAATAGAAATTGTCCAAAAAATCAATGAGTTAGTAGGGGAACAACCGGGTGAGATTGTCAGTCCAGGTCTAGCAGTCAAAGCAATGATTATCAATGGGTTAGGGCTTGTTTCCGCTCCATTATACTTATTTCCTAAATTTTTTGAAGGCAAAGCGCTCGAACATTTAATGGGTGAAGGTATTCAAGCATCACACCTGAATGAATACCGTTTAGGTAGAGTATTAGACAAGCTATATTTAGCAGGCAGCAGCCAAATATTTACAACTATTGCCGCTTCAGCAGCTCAAAAATTTGAGCTCGATACAGAGACATCCCATTTAGATTCAACTTCCTTTCACCTGCATGGCAAATACGAATCCGAGCTACCATCTGTATCTGTTATCGAGCCAGAAACGGCGCTAGATAGCGAAGATAGCGAAGATAGCGAGTCAACTAAACCCGTGTCATCTGCCGTGCCAATTAAGATTACCTACGGCTACTCCCGCGATCGCAGACCCGACTTAAAACAATTCATTTTAGATTTAATTTGTAGTAGCGATGGAGATGTACCGCTATTTTTACGGGTGGGTTCGGGAAATGAATCAGATCGAGCCATATTCGCATCAATTTGTCAGGAGTTTAAACAACAGTTAAACCTTGACAGTTTAATGGTTGCAGATAGTGCATTATATTCAGCTCCTAACTTAGAAATGTTAACCAATTTAAGATGGTTAACCCGCGTACCGTTGAGTATCAAGCAAGCGCAGCAACTGGTATCTCAGTTAAATGAAGCAGAATTTACCCCCAGTTCTGTGAGTGGATATAGCTGGTCAGAACACAAAAGTAATTATGGTGGAATTGAACAAAGATGGCTAGTAGTAGAGAGCAGTTTGCGACGCGATTCAGACCGACAAAAACTCGAAAAAAAACTCAAAAAAGCCCAGGCTGAAGCTGAGAATAAACTGCAAGAACTCTCAAAAATTGAATTTGCTTGTGCCGCCGACGCTGCCGCCGCAGCTCATCGCTTATCCAAACAACTAAAATTTTACAATATCACCCAAGTTAGTAGCAAAGAAATTACAGTAAAGACTAATACTAACGATCCAAATGCTCGCGAGAAATCCAGCTCGAAACAGAGATTTAAAGTTCAAGCAAAACTGGAACCAGATACAGGTGCGATCGCCAAAGAAACCAAAGCCTGTGGCAGGTTTATTCTCGCCACTAATGTGCTGGAAACTCAGCAATTAGAGCCTGACGATATGATTGTGAAATACAAAGAACAGCAGTCAGCAGAAAGAGGGTTTGGGTTCTTGAAAGATCCGCTGTTTTTTACGGACAGTGTATTTCTCAAGTCGCCGGAAAGAATCGAAGCTTTGGCATTGGTAATGGGTTTGTGTTTGTTAGTCTATACTTTAGGTCAAAGGTTACTGCGTCACAGTTTGCAACGCACTAATTCCCAATTGAAAAATCAGTTGGGCAAACAAACTAATCGACCGACGCTCCGTTGGATTTGCCAGATATTTCAATCAATTCATCTGGTGAGCCTACAAGGGATTCAACAAATTTCTAATTTAACAGCCGAGCGAATGGCTATATTGAACTTGCTGCCGCTCTCCTGTAAGTCTTATTATTTATTAATCTGAGATCGAGCAGTTTGTTTGATGAGCAAAACTGACAGAAATTTCATAAATATTTGATTCAGTAGTGATGTGTAATTATCAGGCTGCTGGAAATATCTGCTGTCGATTAATAGTTAATTATGACGGATGAAGGTGTTGTTAGATATCGAGAATCTAGGATTTGCCCGAAAGCAGTTAATTTTCAACTTGCCCCAACAGGTCGATGCGATTGTGACCCAACAGGTCGCGGGTATTTTTGATTATTATCTCGGACGAGAGACTCGGACGGAGCACCCCAACTGCGTGTGTGCCAGTTGAGGGTGCGGAATGTGGGTTAAAGGAGATAAAAGTCCTTACGATGAGGACCTAGTTTATTGGAGTTCCAGAATGGGGAAGAATCCTGATTTGCCAAGTAGGGTATCAAAACTCCTGAAATGGCAGAAAGGGAAATGCCCTCATTGCGAATTTATTTTCAGAAATGAAGATGTAATGGAAGTTGACCATATCGTCCCCAGAGCCATTGGAGGCAAGGATGAGTACAAAAATCTTCAACTATTGCATCGGCATTGTCACGATGTTAAAACTAAAGCCGACCTGGAATTAATTAGGAAACATAACCTGGAATTCGTATCTTCAGGAAAGAAACCTCAAACAAGTCGGAAGAAAGGGAAGCCCTCAAATGACAAGAGGACACCCGAGTAGCCGTGTGAAGCGAAAGTTTCACGCACGGTTCCGAATGGGAGGGAGAAGATGGTAACATCTTCTTTCGACCCTACCTTGCTTTCGTCAGCGAGGTGCGATGATCGACAAACGTCTCCAAATCGAACCACACCGGGAAGTAGAAGAACTATTGGAGAATATTGATGACTTGTTCTTCAGAATATAACCAGCCAGCCAAAAAGGTTGCAGGTAGAATCAAACAATAGTATAATTAGATTAGTGGCTAATAATTTTATTGGTGGCGCGGTGTTATGACAGCCCTTGAACCTGTTACCTTCAGAGACCTCATCGACGCGATCGCCACCTTGCCGATTATCAACTTTCCCGAGAATTCGAGTCAGTTGAATAGCAATAAGCGGGAAGTGAGTTGCAACAAGCGCCTCCGATTGCCCAGAAAGCGATTGAGCCGGATTTGGTTGGCTATCAAAGAATAGAAGCCAGCTAGCCTACTTGACGTAAAGCGCTCTTTCCTGGGTTATTGTCAAAATCCCTTTTATTCCTAAAGAAAAAATAGCCCAAAGGAAGTGGAATGGATTTTGGGGCCGGATTGTGGAGGTGGGAGCGACTTTGAAAGTCGATATGGGTTCAGAGGTGGTGTCGCTCCTTCACTCAGATGTGGTGGCAATATGGAACCCAACGCCGAGTTTTTGCTCAATAGCTGAGCGAATTCTTAGGCTGCAAAGCTTCGGCACGGTGTACGAGTTTGGGAAAATAGTCTTGAACAGGATGCAGAGAAAAGTGGTTTGGGATGCAGCAGCGCTAGCTTATCTGGATGCTGTGGAACAAGTGGAATTGGCGCGGCGGGCGATCGAACAGGCTTTATAATGAGGCTCTCGTTTACTGGCACTAAATTCGTAATTAGCGATCGGTTTCTTTAATTCCGAATTATTTTGCCATTAGCTTGTACCTTTAATTACGAATTATTCAGTCACCCCTCGTTCGGGCGATCGCACAACTAGAATTTGTTTGCGTCGTGCGATCCCCCCTACCTTCTTATCCTTTACGCGGCAGACGGCAACTTTTCAACTTCTTTCCCCAAAAACCGCACGTTGACGATTTCCCTGTAAGCCTCTAAATCGGGCTGCCAATTCTCTAAAAGTTTGTACAAATGTTGCAGTTTCTCGCCTTCTAATTCCCCTGTAATTTCGTACTGGAAACTACCGGAGAACAATACTGCGGGAGTTGGTTCTGCATCTTGTAATTGCAGCAAAGCTTCGGCAACGCTCAAGTTGAGTTCTCCCTGTTCTAGAGAGTACACTAAATTAACCGCTGCTTTTACAGGAGCTTTCCCCACATCAGACCAAGTGCCTTTTGCGAGTAAAGTGGACGTGATAAACTCGCGGGCTGCATTTTCATCGCCAGTTTCAAAGGTGACGAAACTTCTGGGGTTGATGCTCAAATTTTGATAGTCGGTGCGGGGTAGTGCTTCAACGTACTTGCGGATGATGTCGGGAATTTTTACGTCTTCTTGTGATTTTGTAGAGAGAGATTCGATGAAGGTGATGGCGTTCGATTGGGCGACGATATTGATGCCGTTGGTGAAGGCAACTTGAGAGATTTGGGGGCTGAAAACGGGAGGGCGGGCGAGTTCCCAATCGGTGGGGACGATGCCGCTGTATTTGAGGAAGTCTGCGTTGAGGAGGGTAGGGGAGTGGTTTTTGGCAGTCAGGGCTAAAGCTAGTTCTTGGATGGTTATTGTGGGTTTCATGGCTGTTTGTAGGGTGGTAGTGTTTGCATTTTATACTGTATATGGCTAACCTAAATCATTTGTATAATTCTCGTAACAGCAATCCCTTGTGGTTGCCACTGATTGTTGGGTAGGCGCTCCTGGCACTGCGCCTACAGATTTGCAAAAATGGTTTAGACACGCTATACTATCTGTCAGAGATTAAATTGTTTTTTAAAATCTTTTGTAGCATTTGTCAAATCATATTTAACACTTCCACTTTCCAGTAGCTCGCCATAATTCAACATAAAAGTATTTACTTCTTGCCAAATTATTTCAATAAATACCCCAGGCGAGATTTCATCAATTAACTCACTTTTGGCAGTAGTAAGTATTAAATTACTAGCATCTTTTTTAACTATGAAAAACTCAAAAGAACACCCAACTCCTACAAAATCATATGTTGTTTTTCTTTCAGGTATACTTAATACCGCACAAATGCCATAAAGAAGATCGATTAAAGATATAAAAATCATCATCGACTGATTTTTGTTTGATTTTGATATTTTTGAAGAGATTGTCTTATGTCTTCCTTGAAGAGTAATATGACCTCTAGTGTAGCTATCAATTTCTTCTTCTAATTCATCGATTTCTATTTTGAAAACTAGCATATTTTATTACTCACTTTGAACAGGGAACATACTAATAACTTCTCCCGTAGTAGTATCTACACTGACGCGGGTGCATCTCACTTTGGCACATACATCAAATTGAAAGTTGACCGTTGAGATAAGCACAGCGAAGAGCCAGGATTGAGGAAACGTTCTCAATATTCCATTGCGCTCCCGATATTTTCACCCTTAATCCAATGCGTTTAATTGTTGATTCAACTGTTCCCGAACCAATCGAACTTATGGACTCTTCTTTGTAGTATTGGTAATTCACTATTCGGCAGCGATGGGTCTCTAAATAATTGCAAAACGTTTTAAATGCTTGACTTTTAAAGTCTTTAAATAAATTTCTAACTTCATCAACTTTGCCTTGCCATAACATATTTTCTGCTAATTTCAATCGTTTTATTGAACCCCCTACCTTGTAGAGATTTTCTTTGAGATGATACCAATCTAAAATTTCTTGTCTTTGTTCATTATCTCCAATTTCTTTAAAGATGTTCCAAATCCCGGCATGACCATCTCCTAGACAATACATAGGGTGTAGTAATTTTTGGCTATTAGTCCAATCAATTAAATCTTGATTATTTTGAAAAAAGGCTCCCGAATAAACATTATCTAAACACACGGCTTTATAGTCTTTCCAGTAACAGCTCTCGCCCTTGGTTTCGTTGCGTAGTCTAACTTTCCCGCCATCCAATGTAATTTCTTTGACTCCTTGTTTAGATGTAGGCAATTCAAATTCTTGTCGCTTGACTAATCTTTGTAATGTACTGTGAGAAATTTTGATCCCCGTAAATTTTTCCAAATCTTTTTCGGCGCTTTGATAAGATTCGTTAGCAGTGATTAAAAGACAGCAATTTTCCATCAGTGGACTCAATTGACTGTAAGCTTTTAAGCCAAAATATTTTGCCTGATTATCTGTAATGTCGAGCGAGCCGATTATTGATTTTATTTTTCGGGGTTTTCCTGTTTGAATTCCTGATACTGCTGAAAAAAAAAGTTACCTATTTCTGGACCAACTTCTGATAACATTTTCTGACGGACTGATTTTTCTATACTTTCAAAACTTTTTAACTCGGTTGGCTCTGTATTTCTGTAAAGAATTTTTGCTACCGCTTTTAAGTGGGCTTTTAGTTGTTGTTGGTCTGAGGGTGTCATTTTATTTACCTCATCTTTATTTGACGATTTTACTAGCTTTTTCATTTTAACTCTTTTTTGACACATTCGCAAAAGTGAGATGCACCCCACTGACGCGAACTCTGAGATGTTGTCCCTGAATTTTAACTCTATCCTCAAAATTTTGCATTGTTGTTTGGGGGTTTCCTGAGCTTCTTGTTCCTTTTTTCACAATTTTCTCGGCAACTTTTTCAAGTTCAGCTCTCGTAGTCCCTGGCGGAAATAGGTCTCCAGGTCCTTTTGCAGAAGTCCCTGTGATATGGCGCTCGTCGATATGTTGCCAGCCTTTCTTTGAATTCCCATCTAACATGATAGGTTTCCCTCTCCAAGGAGGAGGAGGAGTGTAATTCGCATTATGAACCAGCACCCCCAACTCCGAGACGAAGTAAGTCGGAATACCCTCAACCTTAAAATTATAAACCGGAAACTTACCTTCTCGCTTCTCAATTTTATCGACATCAACAACCCGACCATCCCCAGTCTGCAACAAACTCCCAACAACTAAATCCTTCGCCTCAACCCACCCCTTATCCGTTACCCAGAAAGGATGCTCCCCAGTAGTAGAAATCACCTCCCCGTCTACATACAAATCAACCAGCGCATCAGTTTCCCGTACAAACGTATCCAAAACCTGCTTTGCTTCAATCCCCCCAGGAGTAGTCGGGTCATCAGCAATCACCCAATCGCCAACAACAATATCCTCAATATTCTTAATCCCATCAACCGTCAAAATCTCCGTACCAGCAACAAAACAATTCCCCGCTTTTGTGATTGTTTTTTGAGTATCTCCCAGGACATCATTAACACCCTGAATACCATTTTTAGGTAAATTACTAGCACCCAATAAACCCTTAATACCCTTAATCGCCGCCAGACCAAAAGGCACATAAGCCAGCAGATTCCAAGTATCCTGAATTTCAAACTTACCATTATTTTGCCAACTCTGATTCAGATTATTAGTAGCAATCGCCGCTCCATAACCATCGAATGCCGTATCTACCGCACCTAGCCCAACACCTACCCACTTCAAAGGCCCCATCGCAGTAGTAGCCCAAGTAGCAGCCTTCATCCCAGTTAGAAAAGAAACCCCAATCCCAGCCACACTCCCAGCATTGTAGAGCATCGCATGATTACGGATCGGCAATAAACTTGGTTTGTTACCTCGCGCAATTTTAACCGAATCACATTTAACTCACACCCGAACGTCAATTTTTAGGAATCTCCAACTGGGTGATGCTGAGCGATACAGGTTATTGAGTATTATTGTCTCGGACGATAGACTTCGATCCACTCTTGCAGTGTATGCTGCCCCTTGGGGGGTGTGGAATGTGGGATATAACAATCCGTAGCATCTATGATACGCTTCTCTTCGATCTACTTTTTTGCTCCAGAATTTTTACACCAGATAGCAAATAATTCACTACTTGCTAATTTGGGGCAAACTATTTTAACCGCTTCGACAAAAGAATCTCTGAGATTGTATAGCTGCATTAAAATATCAGATTCTCTCACAAAACAAGCTGAGGGATTAGGTTCCCAAAAAGTGCCACTGTAGCAACTGATTTTAATGCATGTGTCAGCTTCTTCAAAATTTAATTGGCGTTCAACACCTTGCTCATAAAAATCTAATTGAAAAGGATAATTAGCGCAAGCAATTGAGTGCAAAATTTGAGGTATTTGTTCAAGAATTGTTGATAAATCGGTTCTGACATCTACAGGCCACCGTTCTTGTCCAAATCCACTAACTTGGAATTGAAAAATATTTGTTTCTTCAAGCACATCACACAAATCCATGATTGCCGAAACAACATTATCATACTGGTAGTCATAATCAGGCTCTCGATCTAATTGAGGAAAATGGACTAAATTTCCAATAATTTGTAAGCGCAAGGTAAGCATAATTTTTCCTAAGGACCTAGTGTGGGAAAAGCAGTTTTATAAACACCACCAGGTTGTAGATATAGCTCAGCCCAAGTAGCGGGAACTATAGAACCATCGGGCATAATAACCTGCCCGATTCCTTCTGGAATTGGGGTAGCTACTGAACCGTCTATCTGACCATACATTGTTTTTAAGAATTCAGCAGCGGCTTCATTATCTGTCCATTGTCCTTGTCCTTGCTCCTTACCAGCAGCTCTACCTCGCAAATTTTTAGTATTTTTAGTAGCAGCACCATGTCTTTCAAAAGTGTGACCCCAAGTAGGTTTGCTTTTAATAGACCAATTAATGTTGTTAGAATCATAATTTGCATTATGAACCAGAATCCCCAAATCCGAAACAAAGTAAGTCGGAATCCCCTCAACCTTAAAATTATAAACCGGAAACTTACCTTCCCGCTTCTCAATTTTATCGACATCAACAATCCTACCATCCCCAGTCTGCAACAGCGACCCAACAACTAAATCCTTCGCCTCAACCCACCCCTTATCCGCTACCCAGAAAGGATGCTCCCCAGTAGTCGAAATCACCTCCCCATCCACATAAAGGTCAACCAGCGCATCAGTTTCCCGTACAAAAGTCTCCAAAACCTGCTTTGCTTCAATCCCTCCAGGAGTAGTAGGGTCATCAGCAATCACCCAATCCCCAACTTGAATATCCTCAATATTCTTAATCCCATCAACAGTCAAAACCTCCGTACCAGCAACAAAACAATTCCCCGCCTTCGTTAGTGCATCTGCATTTTGCAGAGCTCTATTAGCACCCAAGAAACCCTTAACACCACCCAGCACCACCCCAGCAAAAGGCACGTAAGCCAGCAGATTCCAAGCATCCTCAACCTCAAACTTCCCGTTATCTTGATAACTCTGATAAAGATTATTAGTAGCCCCCACCGCCCCATAAACATCCAATCCCGTATTCACAGCAGCAACCCACTTCAAAGGCCCCATCCCAGTAGTAGCCCAAGTCGCCGCCTTCATCCCAGTGATAAAAGACACCCCAATCCCAGTCACATTCCCAGCATTGTAGAGCATCGCATGATTCGGTTCAATCTTATTCCCAGTAGAGTATTCATAAACATCAGTTAGAAAACCACCAGACACACCCGACGCAAAACCAGCACCCCACTCTCCAAACATTCCCCGAATTTCCTCAACGCTAGCCCCGCCAGCAGCCGCACCAGCGATATAACCCGTACCAAAACTAACACCACCAATCGCAGCTAGTGAAGATATTGTATTCAGCGTGGCCATCATATCGCCCATCGTGAAATAGCCGCTGGGGTCAGTATTGCTAACCGGATTAGCATGAGCGTATTGATAATCGTGCTGACTCATCGGGTCATCCAAATACCCAGGAAAAGCATCCTTAGAAATAAACCTTCCCAAACTAGAGTCATAATACCTTGCTCGTAAATAATCCAATCCAGTAGCGCTATCCCGCTGTTCCCCCGCAAACCCAAAAGAATTACCAAAAGTCCCCGTTTGCTCTAACAATCCTCCAAAAGCATCGTAAGTATAGCGGTCAGTTACCAAACCAACATTATCCGTAATCGCCCGAGTCGAACCCAATCCATCAGTATGAACAAATCCTTCTCTACCATCGTGACGCGACCTGACCAATCCCACACCCTGAGTATAATCAGCCTTAACCGCTCCACTAGCATCGTACTCCATCAACACTTCAGGTAAACCCCAAATCGGAGCCGTCAAATAATTCGTCCTTACCCCATCATTAATAGCTGCAACGCGGCTACCAAAAGCATCGTAAACAAACTGGGATTGAGACGTACCGTTATTCACCCCAACCAAGCGATTTTCACCATCATTAATCCAGTCATAAGTAACAGTCTCAGTACCCGACGACCGAGTTTTGAGAGAACCATTATTATCGTAAGTAAAGTTGGTCAGATTGCTACCTTCCGCCGTCCGATTGAGGCGATTGTTGTTATCGTAACTATAGGTAGTTGACCCTGACAAAGTATCAGTTTTGGTTAAGCGATTCCCCACCAAGTCATAGCCATAGCCAAGAGTTCGATTTCCGACAGCAGCATCAGCAATCTTTTCCTCCGTCAATCGATTGAGTGCATCGTAGCTGTAATCGACAGTGCGACCGTTATATTCTTGAACCTGCTTGCGATTGCCAACAGCATCAAGGGTGTAATTAAAACCGGAGAAAACAGTACCAGTGACATTTTTAGTAGTTAACTCAGTTAAACGGTCGCGCGTATCGTATTTGCGCGTTTCTACCGAACTGTCCGCAAATTTAGTTTGAATTAAATTACCAACTTTATCGTAATCGTAATCAGCCAGAGTGCGATTTCCCTCCTTGACTGTATCCAAACGATTCAGCTTGTCGTAACCGTAAGAAGTCGTTCCCGCCCCAGTCGTCAGGGAAGTAATATTGTTTAACAGGTCGTAGCCGTAACCGACAGTTTTCAAATCCGGCGTGGTAGTTGTTTGTAACCTGTCGCGAGTATCGTAAGCGTATTGCGTTACGCCGCGTCCGTCTGTCACAGTCCGCAATTGCGATGTAACGGGGTCGTAAGTATAGGAAACGGGCGAGATTCTGGGGTCTGTGAATGTTTTTTGGTTTAAACGTCCGAGGGTGTCGTAGGTATAGTTAATCGTGTCCCCGTTAAAATCAGTTTCGCTAACAATTTGCCCAAATTTATCGTAGACTGTTTGATTCCGCTGTCCCATTGGGAGAATGGTTGCTGTGGGGCGGAAAAATGCGTCGTATTCAAACTTGGTGACGTTTTGGTTGGCATCTTTAATCTCGGTTAATCGGGCCAAATTGTCGTAAGTGTATTTTGTTTTGGCTTGATTTGCTTGTTCGATTTCGATTAACTGACTGAGATTGTCGTAAGCGTATTTGGTAGTGTGTAAATTCTCATCGGTGACGCTGGTGATGCGACCGAACTGGTCGTAACCCGTCAATATTTTATCGCCATCATGGAAAGTTGTTTCAACTTTCTGCCCGTATTCATCGTATTTATAACGAATGCTACGACCGAGTGCATCGGTAACTCGAACTAAATTGCGACGCTTGTCGTATTCAAACTCCGTGCGTTCGTTTAGGGCGTTAATAACCGCTTTGATTTGGCTGTAAGCATCGTATTCGTAGGTGGTGGTTTGATTGAGTTCGTTGGTTTCGGTTTTAACTCTTCCTTGTGAGTCGTAGGTCAGCGATAAGCGAGAGTTATCGAAGAAAATTGTTTCTTGAATTCGGGCTTTGTCATCGTAAACATAGCGGGTTGTACGATTTTTGAAGTCTGTAACTGACTCAACTTGTCCGCCTGGGTTGTAGGTGTAGGTGGTGTCATTACCAAGAACATCTTTTGAACGAATTAATTGACCGATGTCGTTGTAGAAATACGCTTCTTGATTGGCATAAATATCTGTTTGAGATTTGATGCGACTGGCGGCTGAATATTCGGTTTTGACTCTCTTGTTGTCATCCCAATTGAGGGGCGTAGAATCCGGTAGAATTGTTTCTGCTAAACGGCCTAACTCATCGTAGGTATAACGAGTTTCTAATCCAGTAGTCGAGACTTCTGCAATTAGATTATTGGCAGAGTCGTATTTTTTGATGACTTTCGGATTATAGTAACAAACGGCATCCTCATGCTAGCTGATTATACGCTTTTAGGGAGTGTAAAAATAAAAATCATAGCATTTTATCTTCTGAATATTGTCATTTTTAAAAACACTATACTTCAAGTAACACAAGGCATTTTTTGCTCCTAAATACTCAGCAATTTATACCAGGAATAGAACTCATTTATGAATTCATAAATTTTCATACGTGTGTTTAGATCGGGGTCTCTAACAAATGCTTGTTCGAGTTGTTCTTCTGGAAGTTGAACATGAAGTTCTGATTGAATGGCTTCAATAAATCTTGTCGTATTAAATCCCGCCTCTCCACACAAATTCCAAAATGAAAGTAAATCTAGATCCTCAAAAGAAACTTCGGCTCGAATAAATTCACTTTCAATATTTCCAAGTATAGCAATTGCACGACGAATAGCAAGTGCTACCTCTTGTTGTTTACTGCAAGGTTTTTGAAAGCAAATTGTAATAAAATCTGATTCTGATTGAGAAGGATTCCTCTGTAAGAAAACTCTGCGATCTTCTTCAAAATGCTGATTGGTCATAACCCCTAAAAGTTGCTTCACACTTTGATGTTGATTTTTGATGAATTGAAATACCATTTTAATTCTTTGAACCTTCTACTAAATTACGTACTCCAACAGCAGCAAAATAACCTAGATTGAAGCCTGTAATGTATACCGATGCTAACTCAATTCCTCCAGGAACAGAGGGGGTAACACCGAGTATAGATTGTTGAAGCCACCTATAAATAATTAAAGCATTACCACTACTATATCTTGATAGGGAAGCTACTGAAACTTCATCTCAAAAATGAGCATAATTCCATTTTTTTTAACCAAATATTTACTATTGAGCCATTAACCTAAGTGATTCAAAGGTTATCATTTGGATTGATATCTTTTTAGCAAATTGATCGCATCTTCAATAGTGTAAACGTTTAGCCACTCATCATCAGGGACATCAATTTTTAGTTTTTCTTGAAGTGGTATGGCAAACTCAAAACTCAGGACATCTGAGTCGATTTTTAAGTCTTTAACTAAGCGATGTCTCAAACACAATTGTCGTTGCGAACCTACAATATCCTTAAGTAATTCACAAACTGATCTTTCAATGTCTTGGCTTTCATGTGATTGCATAATATCTCCTTCTTTATCAGCTTGTTTCTATCAAATATTTTATCAACAAAGCAGTATCTGCAATTGCTAACCCTGTTCTTAAAATAGAACTAGCTCTACCTATTGTTCTGAGTATTTTATTGCTGCCAAAAATACGAACAGGGCTGCGGTTCCACTGTGCGTTGTCAAAAAACATGAACGACAGAGCGCTAAGAGGGGCAGTGTATTTACTTGAATTGCCAACTATGGGAACTCTACGCGGTCCTCGATACCAGGATGGCATTGTTTGCAGTATCTTTCCTAAGAGTTTTTTAGGAATTGGTAAAGTTCCTCCATAAACAAGAAATCGGATTACATAGTCATGAGGTGCGAAATTTTCAAAAAAGTCTACAACCCGTTCATTAAAATTTGCCCCCCCTGGAAAAGTTAATATGTAGTAATCATCCAGCGGAAAGCTATCGTTATTTTCTATTGTAGCTCCGATTAGATAACTACCACTTTCCCACTGTATGCCCGCTAAAGTGTTAGCAATATCGGCTGCCGCTTGAGCCTCACCCGCACTAAACAAACCAGTAGGATCGGTATACGTGACTGGATTAGCATTACCATAAAGATACTTATGCAGCGACATCGGATCTTCAAAGCTGCCCTCATAAGTATCCCTCCGAGTAAATCGCCCAGTATCAGTATCATAATACCGCTGCCTCAGATAATAATCCCCCAAACTAGGATCGAACTGTTCCCCAGCAAACAGATAATCATTAGCAGTACCGCCCGCAGACGCAATGAGATTCCCAAACGCATCATAGGTATAAGTATCAGTCATCGCACCCGACGCATTAGCCAACCCCCTCGTACTGCCCAACCCATCAACTAAATAATACGAATCAACATTCCCCCTCTCTTGAGAAATCAAATCCAACCCATACACATAACTAGCACTCAAAACATCATTAACCCTTTTCTCCAAAACCTGAGCATAATCCCGATTCTTATCAACCAAATACTCAGGAGTCACCCCATTAACAGTCTTACTAACCCTCACTCCATCCGCATCGTAAGCATAGCTAATATTCTCACCCGTCGGAGTTTGAACGCCAACCAAACGTTTTTCTTGATTCCAAGTATAAACCGTCTCTTGAGTACCGTTCTCAATCTTGCGAGTAGTATTCCCATTCGCATCGTAACGATACTCAGTCGTCTTAACCAGCCCCCCATTCTGCCGCAATTCCTCCTTCAACAACCTATCATTATCGTCATCAACATAACTCGTCACCCCACCAACAGAATCAGTCTTCGTCAACCGATTCCCTACAGCATCGTAACCGTAACTAATCGTGCGAGATCCATTCACAGTATCGGTAATCGTTTCCTTTGTCAGCCGATACAAATCGTCGTATTCGTACTCAACCTTGCGCCCGTTTTGTTCGGTAACAACTCGCCGATGCCCGACAGGATCTAAGGTGTAATCAAAACTTTGAAGCGTCGCATTATTTCTTTGATAAGTCAACAACTTCAACCGATTCAACTCATCATAAGTCCGAGTTTCCACAACCTCATTCGGTAACTCAGTTCGTTCTAAATTCCCCTCAGCATCGTAGAAATAACTCGTCACCGCCAAATCCGGGTCAATCACTTTCTCCAAGCGATTTTGCTCGTCATATTCGTACTGACTCAACCCAACAGGAGTCCTTACAGAGGTCCGATTTCCCGCCGCATCGTACTCGTACTCAATCGTCGCCCCGCTTGCCAAATACGGCCCATCCGGGTCAATTCTCGACACCAACCTTCCTAATTCATCGTAATTAAAAACAGTCGTTTCCTGCCCTTTAACAACAGTCTTAATCTGCCCGCTACTCGTGTAGGTAAACGTAACGGGAGATTCCCCAATAACAGAAAACTGCTTAGAAGTCAAGCGATTCTCAGCATCGTAACCGTAGGTAACAGTATTGCCGTTAAAATCTGTCACCGTCTTAACATTTCCTACCTCATCGTAAGTAGTAACCGACCTTTGAGTTAGCGGCAACTCAACAGCAACACGACGACCGTTTTTATCGTACTCAAACTCAGTGCGATTATCCTTCGCATCCTCCTGCCAAATTAACCGTCCAGCTTCATCGTAACCGTACTCGGTTCTGAGATTAATTGGATTAGTTCCAGCTTGATTCAAAGTCTGCACGACAGCAGTCAATCTACCCAAAGCATCGTACTCGTACTTGACTGTTTTACCCGCAGCATCAGTAGCAGAAATGCGCCGTCCCAAAGAGTCGTATTCAGTCTTGGAAGTCGGATTATCTAATAGATTGTTGGGAGTAGCATCGGGATAAATAGTCTTCACCAACCGTCCCAAATTATCGTACTCGTAGCGAGTTATTCTGCCCTTAGCATCAATGGTAGCAACAGTCCGTCCCGCGTAGTCGTATTCTGTTTTAGTCCGAGGATTATCAGTCAGATTGTTCGGCGTATCGTCGGGATAAATTACCTCTACCAACCGCCCGTTATTATCGTAGCGGTATTCGGTACGATTTCCCCGTTCGTCAATCTCAGCTTTGACATCGCCGTTTTTGTAATACTCAGTCTTGCTGCGAGGATTGTCAGACAAGAAAGCAGGCGCAATGTCGGGATAAATTACCTGAGTCCAATCAATTGTAGCAGGAGTTTGACCGGGCGCGAGAACGCTGACTAATTGCGCTAGTGTATCGATTTTATCCTGGTAAATCGTTTCAACTAACCGCTCAGCATCGTCGTAATTGTAATGAGTTGCATGCTTATCTGAATCAATAGTAGCACGCAAACGCCCGCCCTTATCGTAAATGTTAATTGTCCTGGGATTGTCAGCGGGATTACCGAGAGTATTGTCGGGATAAATCGTTTCGACTAGCTGACATGAACTATCGTAGCGGTATTCGGTTTTATTGTTGCGGGCATCGATGACAGCAATTTGATTGCCGTTAGCATCGTATTTGTACTCAGTTACCTTATTTTCAGCATCAGTAACTTTCGTAACTTTACCGTTACTGTCGTAATCAGATTTAGTAACTAAAGTTTGCACACCCGAAGGAGTAGTTACAGTGCGAGTTTCAGTTTTGCGGTTGCCGCTGCTGTCGTAAGTGTAAGTTGTTGTATTCCCGATCGCATCCTTCACTGACAGTACGTTACCCGCAGCATCGTAGGTAAAGCTAGTAACTTTATTAGTCGCATCTGTAAGGGTGAGAAGATTTCCCCTCATATCGTAGCTGAACTTACTAACATTCCCCGCCGCATCTTTAGTCGTCAGCAAATTGCCACTCGGAGAATAAGTATAACTCGCAGCATTACCCAAAGCATCAGTCTCAGTCAAAACCTGCCCGCGACTGTTATAAGTCCACCGCGTAATATTCCCTAACGGGTCTTTTTCACTTAACTTATTCCCTTTCGCGTCGTAAGTCCACTCAGTCTTCGACCTCACCTCAACCGAAGTCCCAGCAGCATTTAACTCGCTAGTAATTACAGTCTCACTCAGAACGTTATTATCCGCATCGTAAGTCCTGTCAACCCTCTTCCCTAACGGGTCAATCTCAGTTAAAACATTCCCGCGACTGTCGTAAACGTAAGTAGTTTCCTTGCCAAAAACATCCTTAACCTTCTGAAGCGAATTATTCGGATCGTAAACCAACTCCACCGCCGAACCGTTCGCATCCACCATCTGTTTGAGGCGACCTTGTTCATCGTACTCAGTCTTAACTCCACTGCGTCCCAACGAATCAATAACCTCAGTCAAAAAGTGCGGTCTGTCCTCATCTCCATAAACAAACCGAGTAGTATTATTCTCCCTATCCTTAACAGCAACCAAATCCCCCTTAGCATCGTATTCGTACTTAACCTTCTTCCCATCCGGGTCAACAACACCGACAATCCTCCCAGCAGCATCCCTCTCAAAAGTCACCGACTTACCCGTACTGCTAGCAATCCCCGCATCGCTAAAAGTCAACTTATTCCCATTCGCATCAGTAGCAGTCAGCAAATCCCCAGATGCCGCATCAATCTCGTAAACAATACCCTCTTTAGTAGTCAACACATAAACCCTACCAAAAGCAGGATTTTCGGGATTGAAGGGCTGCCCGTTCACCCCGTAATACTCGCCGTACTCATTCCGTATCAAATTCGCGTCCTTAACCGTCAGAGTCATCGTCGAACCCTTTTGAGACTCAAAAGCCGGCTTGTACATCGCAGCCCCCGGCCCAGCAGCCCCTAAATACTGATTCAAATGACTCGGAGTCGGCTTAAAAGTAAAGGTTTCCCGCTTACCTCCGGGTAGGGTGATGAATACCTTAGTCTTGCTATCAAATGCTGCGGTATTGATGCCCAATTCTTCGTAAATCGGGTCAGCCTTCAAAGAAGTCTTCAAATCAGTATCCCGGAACTCCATCCGCCAGCCGTAGCCAAAATCATCGCCCTTATTCGCATTCAAAGAATCGTAAGTCCGAGTCACGTTAATCGGAATACCCGCCACTGGAACCGTCAAATCAGTAAACGACAACCGGAAATTCCCCAACTTCAAATCACCCGAAACATTCACCGTCCTTTCAGTAGTCGAACCGTTACCGTTGGTATCGAATGCAGTGAACTTGAGAACGTAAGCGCCGTTAGCCAAAACAGTCGGGTCAAAAGTCGCAATCGTTCCGTTGCTGACAGCAGTCGTTCCGCGATAAACCTCCTTAAATCCTCCGCCATCGCCCGGAATTTGCCCGCCACCGACTGGCGCTACTTCTAATGTATAGTAAGCTAAATTGCTGTCGCTAATCGTGCCAACTATATTGACAGGCGCGGTGATTTCTGCATCAGATTCTAAACTGATGTTGATAGTTGGCGCATTGACATCGCTAGTATCAATTGCAGCCACAGAAGCAGTCGCAGTTCCCACATTTCCAGCCGCATCTAGTGCCGTTGCAACTGCCGTAATACTGCCTAAATTATTTAACTTGACATTTGCCTGACCTTGTGCATCTAAAACAACAGGAGTGCCGTTAATAGTTAAGCCCAAAGATTCGACTTTTACGTTATCGACAGCATTCACAGTAAACGTGACATAATCCCCAACATCGACGGTATTGTTGCTAGCAATTAAACTCACTTTCGGCGCAACAGTATCGGCGACAACGCTTAAATTGTAAGAAACAGTAACGCTTTCCCCAAAAGTATCAGTCACCTTAACCTCAACCGGATGATTGCCGATATTAGCAGCAGTCGGCTTCCAACTAATGCGGCCGAATTCATCAACAGTCATGCCCGGAGGAGATTGAATTAAAGCAAAAGTCAACAAATCCCCATTCGCATCAGTAGCCTTCAAATCTAAGCGATAACTAGAACCGGGCGAAACAGATTGAATCGGAATAGTTGGAACAACCGCTGGTGAATTAGCCCTGGCAATTAACTCAAATCCTTGGGCCGCACCCGTACCCGAATTGTCAAGGGCCCCGACTACTATTTGATGGTTTCCAGCAGTCGGATTGTTCCAAGTAATCGCACCCGTAGCTGAATTAATAGTCATTCCCGGAGGAGATTGCAGTAACTGGTACTGCGAGATAGTACCGTCAGCATCAGTTGCTTGTACCTGATATGTATAAGGGCGTTCTGGCGATGCTGTAAATACAGGTGTGGAAGTAATTGCTGGGGGAAGGTTGATAGCAGTAGTTCCCGCAGTGACAGTGAAAGTTTGAGTAGCAATTGCCCCCTGCTTATCAGTCACGGCAACTTCTACAGAATGCTGTCCGATTTGATTGGCATTGGGAGTCCATTGAATCTTGCCGTTGCTGTCAATTGCCATCCCTACTGGATACTTATTCAAACTGAAAGTCAGCGGGTCATTTTCGGTATCAGTCGCGACAACTGTATAAGCGTAAACTTGATTTACTGCCGCCTTTGATGGAGGAGTTGAAACCACAGCCGGAGGCGTATTTATTCCCCTGACGGTCAGACTGAATTCTTGGACGGCATAACCGCCGTTACCGTCAATTGTCCTTACAGAAACAGTATGTTCGCCTACTTGTTCCGCGTTAGGCTGCCAGCGTAAAGCCCCCGATTGCGCGTCAACAACCATCCCTGAAGGCGCTTTGTCCAAACTCCACAGCAACCTGTCTCCATCTGCATCGCTGCCTGTCAAATTGTATTGATAAAGCTTCGCTAGATTGGTAATTTGTTCTGCGGGAGTAGAATCGATACTGGGGGCGCGATTTGAAGCGACATTATCGGCAATTAGGTTAAACGTTTGAGTAGCTAAACCTCCCAACCCGTCGCTAACTCTGACGGTTATTGGATAGGTTCCTTGCTGCGAGACTCCGGGCGTCCAACTAATCAATCCTTCTTGGAATGTCATGCCGGCGGGCGTGGAAGCTGGCGTTGCGAATGCCATGCCGTTCGGAGGATTTAATAGAGTATATGTTAAGGGGTTGCCGTCTGGGTCTTTGGCTTCTACTTGATAGAAGTATGTCTTGCCCAAACGGGTGTTTGTGCGGGGAGTGGAGGTGATGGATGGCGGGCGATTGGGGGCGGCTGGGCTGACGGTTAATTCGATTCTTTGGAATGCTTCTCCGCCTTTGTTGTCTGTTGCTTTAATTAAGATTTCCCAAGGTTCGACTTCGCCGGCGTAAGCCCAATTGAATGCGCCTCCTTGCTGTGCGGTTGTGGGAGTCCAATTTACTACTCCGGTGGTGGGGTTGATTGTGGCGTTGGTGGGGGTAACTGGTTTGCTGGTATTGGGAATTATGGAGTAGGTAATTGTGTCTCCGTCTAAGTCTACGGCTTTGGCTTGATATTGGAATGGTTGGTTGACGGCGGGATTGATGTTTTGTGGTAATTGGGATGTGAAGACGGGGGCGTTGTTTCCGGGGGTAACTTCGATTTTGAAGGCTTGCAAGTCGGTGCCGCCTCTGCCGTCATTGACTCTGACGATGATATCGTGAATTCCGACGGAATTGAGTGGGGGACGCCAAGATATGGTACCGTTGGGGGCAACTGCCATTCCCTGGGGTGCGAGTACCAATTCAAAGGTTAAGTCGTCGTCGTTTAAGTCAGTTGCAGTTGTTCTGTAGACTAATCTTTCTCCTGCTTTGACTGTTGTTGGCGGGGTACTGGTAAATTCGGGGTCAATATTGGGACCTGCTAGTCGGGAATTAGTGGCGGCAAAATCTACTCCAAATTTCGTATTGTTGGCGGTGACTGTTACTTCTTGATAAATGGGATTGGTTGGAAAAGTTTGAGTCCATCCGGGTTGTAATTGCGAGACGATAAGCTCCTCATCCTGAATGATTTATTGGCAAAACAGAATTTCCCAGCACTTCGGTAATTTCTCATTTGCCAAGTCATTATTAGTCAATTATCTTCAACAATTAAATTCAACTTATCCTCATAACCGAGCATTATCTTCTTCTGCAAGGTGTTCTGTAACTTCTGAAATTCTGAATTATTTACAGAAAAAACAATTCTTGCCTCATCACAATCTTTATGAGCGTTGGGTCTTGAAGGATCAAAACGAACAATTAATTGATCGCGACTTAAAGTAACTTCTTTAATTCCTCCATATTCTCCCCAACACTCATCGTCTATCTCCCAATAAACACTCTCTACGTTGGGAAGAGCATCTTCTTTATGAAATTCATGTCTTTGCATAACAAAATAATATTCGTTATCCTCTCCTGATGAAAAACCAATATAAAATAACTCTTCTTGAATTGCTACACGTTTTGCACAAAGTTCAAACACCATCATAAACTTACTCTACTTGTTTTTATGAGCTTTTTAACACAGAATAATTGTATCACTCTTTAGCACTCTGTTGCAAGCAATTTTTCGATTATCACTCTCCAAAGTAACATAAAGCTTATTGTTTGAATTTATGAGAGGAATATCTAGAGGCGAATACCATTTTTTATTGTGATAACTGCCGGAGTTTCTTCATTAGTCACAATAATTGTTAGTCCTGGATATTCCTTGCTAAATTGCTTAATTACACCTCCTACTGCTTCTGGATCTGAATCAATACCTAACCCAGCTATGCAGGTATTACATGGATAGGCTTCAATATGCATATAAACTGTTTTACCAGCTAAATCATTTTGACTCAAGTTACTAGACCTAATAGCTTCATGAATTTGAGTTACCAGGTCGCCTTCCGCATGGTTACTATTAATATCATTCGGCGACTTGAATCTAGTTTCTTCAAATGCCCCAATATTGACCCGAGCCTTTGGTGAACCACCTCCGAAAACACGGCTTTCAAAACCTGGTATATCACTTATAGCTACCCCGGCTGTTCCACCCATGACTTGTCGTTTACCTAACTTAGTAGTTGTCACCTTTCTAACCACTCTAAGCGTATTTTGTCGAAAGTCTTGAAGAGCAGAACTCAAGCTCCTACTAATTTCAAGATTACCAAGATTACTACCCAACCCCTTAATATTGACTTTGTACTTAATATTAAACCAAGTAAGAGCTGGTAAAAAAGGAAGAATATCCCACCAAGTAGCTTGACCTTTGGCAACATTAATTGTACTTTGAGCCATGCCAAGCCCAGTACCAAATAGATCGTAACCCAACGCAGCTCTCGGCAACCAACTCGCCGTACTGAATTCAGCAAATGTAGTACCACCAGCACCAATCCACATACTAGCAATCGCCCCACCAAGCCGACCCAAGTTAAAGAAAATTCCCTTGTGATTATTTGTAGCTGTTTCTCCGTATATTGATGTCCGAAGATGCGAACTAATTCCAAAGGTCAAAGCATCTGTTAAACCAGCAAAAAACTGATCGTACTTAGCAACAGCATCCCAAACGCTTCCTCCTCCAGCCACAGTCCCCACAGCACTTCCAGTCGTATAACTCAACCCAGCCAACACCGAATACCCAGCCAGAGTACCCAACAACTCTCCAATAGAGAAATACCCACTAGGGTCAGTATTCACCACCGGATTAGCATGAGCATACTGATAATCATGCAAACTCATCGGGTCACTTAAATTCCCCTCATAAGCATCAGCAGAAACAAACCTCCCCACCAACGGGTCATAATACCGCGCCCGCAAATAATCCAACCCAGTCTCAGAATCCCGCTGTTCCCCAGCAAACAAATAAGCATTATTAGAACCCCCAGTTGAGAAAATTAAATTGCCATAAGCATCATAAGCATAACTATCAGTAACCCCACCCAAACCATTCGTCAGCAACCGAGTCGAACCCAACCCATCAGCATGATAAAACGACGGCTGATTCCCCTGCAACTTCCCAATCAAATCGTACCCGTAGACGTAAGAACCCTTCGCATTCCCAAGAGCATCATACTCCTCAACAACCTGAGAATAAGGTTGCAACTCATCAATCAAATATCGAGTCTCCACCCCATCAACAACCTTACCAACTCGAATCCCCTGTGCATTGTATTTATACCCGATATTCCGAATAACACCACCCTCATTAACCGTCACCCCCACCAACCGATTCTCGCCATCATTCTCCCACCGATAAACAGTAGAATTGCTTCCAGTTACCTCAGAAACCAAATTCCCACTGTCATCGTAAGTGTAATCAGTTACCACTCCACTAGCAGTCAAGAAATCGAGCTGATTCAAATTGTTGTAAGTATAAGTCGTAACTCCACTCACAGAATCAGTCTTAGTCAACCGATTGCCAACAGCATCGTAAGTGTAACTGACAACCCGATTGTTTCCATTCGGATCGTTAGTAACCTTCTCCTCCAACAAGCGATGCAAATCGTCGTACTTGTACTCAACTTTCCGCCCGTTTTGTTCTACTACTTCCTTGCGATTGCCCGCACCATCGACCAGATAATCATAACTGGAAACAACCTGCAACTCCTGCTGAGTAACCGGGTCAATCTTGGCAGTTTTCACCACATCCAACCGTCCCAAAGCATCGTAAGTCCGAGTCTCAACTAAATTATTGGGATACAAAGTTTTCCACAGATTGCCATCCGGGTAATAGACATACGTTATCGTCCCCAAATCCGGCGTGCTAACAGTCTTTAAGCGACCTTCAGCATCGCCTTCCGTGTAGTAGGTGTAGTTGGTAGTGCGAGTCGGAGTTTTTACCTCGCTAACTTGCCCGCCTTCATACTTGTATTCAATCGAATTCCCGCTGGCAAGATAAGGACCAGTCGGGTCTTTTCGAGAAAGCAACTGCCCCAAACTGTCGTACTTGTAAACAGTCGAACCCCGGTTATCAGTAATAGTTTCCTCCAATTCGTTATTCGAGTAAGTAACGCTAACAGTCGCACCGCTGGCATTCTGATACTGCTTGCTAACAACTTGGTTGAGATCGTTATAAGTGTACGTAACTGCCTTATTATTGAAGTCAGTAATCGTAACAGTTTTCTGGGCATCATTGTAAACAATAGTCTCACGCTTGCTATCCGGTAGAATTACAGCCTTGCGACGACCTTTATCATCGTATTCGTAAGTCGTTACCTGACCCAAAGCATCCTTAACAGTTGCCAAATTGCCAGCAGCATTGTAAGTATACTCAGTCCGTTTTTGCGCGACATCGATAACAGCTTTCAGTTGTCCTTTTGCATCGTATTCAAACTTGGTAGTTTTGCCATTCGAGTCAGTTGTTGCAGTGACTTGACCTTTACTATCATAAGTAGTAGTCGTCGAAGTTCCTCCAGCAAAAACAGTTTCCGTTTTGCGATTGCCAACAGCATCGTAGGTATAAGTGATGTAGTTGTTAGCATCAAAACGAGTCAGGGTAACGCGGCCTGCTGCATCGTATCCGTACTCAGTACGGTTCCCCGAAACATCAATTTCGGCTTTGACTTGTCCGTTTTTATAGTATTCGGTTTTCGTCCGAGAATTGCTGGCTAAATAAGCAGGAGTAATGTCGGGATAAACGACAGTCGTCCAGTCAACAGATTGGGAAGTCAAACCGGGAGAAATAGCGTTGAGGAGTTGCTGGATTTGATTGGCTGTATCGTTGGGATAAATGGTTTCAATTAGCTGTCCCGCATCGTCGTATTTGTAGTGAGTAACTCGCCCATCGCGACCGATTGTTGCCCGTTGGTGGCCACCTTTATCGTAAACAGCAATCGTTCTGGGATTGTCGGAATTGCTGGTAGTATCGTCGGGATAGATGGTTTCGACTAATTTTCCTTGCCCATTGTAGCGGTATTCGGTACGGCGGTTGTTTTCGATGCTGGCACTTTGGTGGCCGGCTGAGTATTCGTAGGTTACAGTGCGACCGTCTTGAGTTGTAGACTTAATTTGTCCTTCGTTATTGTAAGTCCATTCTGTTATGAATTCTTTCAGTGCGGTGGGAGTTAATACTGTCATTACCTCCCGCTGCATATTGCCGTTGCTGTCGTAGATATAGTCAGCTTTGTTACCAGATGCGTCTTCTAAATGAGTTACATCGCCTGCTGCATTGTATTGGAAGTTGGTTGTGTTATTGGTGGCATCGGTGATGGTTAAAATGTTGCCTCTGGTGTCGTAGCCGTATTTGGTAACGCTGCCTCGGGCATCTTTAGTTGTCAGCAAATTCCCGCTAGGAGAATAGGTATAAGTCGCAGTATTCCCCAAAGCATCAGTTTCAGTCAAAACCCGTCCCCGACTGTTATAAGTCCACCGCGAAATGTTCCCTAACGGGTCTTTTTCAGTTAACTTATTCCCCTTCGCATCGTAAGTCCACTCAGTCTTTGACCTCACTTCTACCGGATTAAGTGCAGCATTTAACTCGGTAGTAATAACCGTCTCAGTCAAAACATTATTATCATCATCGTAAGTCCTGTCAATGGGTGCATCTCACTTTGGCAAATACATCAAATTGAAAGTTGACCGTTGAGATAAGCACAGCGAAGAGAAAGGATAGAGGGAACGCTCTCAATCTTCCATTGCGCTCCTGATATTTTTACCCTAAACCCAATTCGTTTAATGATTGATTCAACTGTTCCAGAACCTATCGAACTTATGGATTCTTCTTTATAGTATTGGTAGTTGACTATTCGGCAGCGATGAGTCTCTAAATAATTACAAAATGTTTTAAATGCTTGTTTTTTCATCTCTTTAAATAGATTGATAACTTCATCTATTTTACCTTGCCACAACATATTTTCTGCTAATTTCAAACGTTTTAGCGAACCTCCTACCTTGTAAAGATTTTCTTTCAGATGATACCAATCTAAGATTTCTTGTCTTTGTTCAGTATCTCCTATTTCTTGAAATATTTTCCAAATTCCCGCATGACCGTCTCCTAGGCAATACATAGGATGTCGCAATTTTTGGCTATTAGTCCAATCAATTAAATTTTGATTATTTTGAAAAGATGCTCCCGAATAAACATTATCTAAACAAATGGCTTTATAGTCTTTCCAGTAACAACCCTCGCCTTTGGTGTCGTTGCGTAGCCTGACTTTCCCGCCATCTAATGTAATTTCTTGAACTCCTTGTTTAGATGTAGGTAATTCAAATTCTTGTCGTTTGACTAATCTTTGTAATGTACTATGAGAGACTTTGATTCCGGTGAAAATCTCTAAATCTTTTTCTGCCATTTGATAAGATTCGTTGGCACTAATTAAAAGACAGCATTTTTCCATCATTGGACTGAATTGACTATACGCTTTCAATCCAAAATATTTCGCTTGATTGTCGGTAATTTCGAGCGAACCGACTATTGATTTTATTTTTCTGGGTTTTCCTGTTTGAATTCCTGATACTGCTGAAAAAAAAAGTTACCTAGTTCTGGTCCCACTTCTTCTAGCATTTTCTGACGGAGAGACTTTTCTATGCTATCAAAGCTTTCTAACTCGCTTGGAGCTGTATTTCTGTAAAGAATTTCTGCTGCCGCTTTTAAGTAGACTTTTAGCTGTTCTTGGTCTGAGGGTGTCATTTTCTTTACCTCATATTTTTGGGCAATTTTACTAGCTTTTCCATTTTAACCCTTTGGTGACATATTCGCCAAAGTGAGATGCACCCCTGTCAATTCTCTTCCCTAACGGGTCAATCTCAGTTAAAACATTCCCCCGAAAATCATAAACATAAGTAGTTTCCTTACCAAAAACATCCTTAACTTTCTGAATCGAATTATTTGGATCGTAAATCAATTCCACCGCAGAACCGTTGGCATCAATCATCTGCTTCAAACGCCCGGAATCATCGTACTCAGTCTTGACTCCACTCCGTCCCAACGGGTCGATAACCTCAGTTAAAAAGTGCGGTCTGTCCTCATCTTCGTACTTAAAAGTCGTAGTATTATTCTCCCTATCCTTAACAGCAACCAAATCTCCTTTAGCATCGTATTCGTACTTGACTTTCTTGCCATCCGGGTCAACAACACCGACAATCCTCCCAGCAACATCCCTCTCAAAAGTCACCGACTTCCCAGTCGAACTAGCAATCCCCGCATCGCTAAAAGTCAGCTTATTCCCATTCGCATCAGTAGCAGTCAGCAAATCCCCAGACTTAGCATCAATCTCGTAAACCAATCCCTCTTGGGTAGTCAACACATAAACCCCACCAAACGCCGGATTTTCAGGATTGAAGGGCTGCCCGTTAACCCCGTAATACTCGCCGTACTCATTCCGTATCAAATTCGCATCCTTAACCGTCAGAGTCACCGTCGAACCCTTTTGAGACTCAAACGCCGGCTTGTACATCGCAGCCCCCGGCCCAGCAGCCCCTAAATACTGATTCAAATGACTCGGAGTCGGCTTAAAAGTAAAGGTTTCCCGCTTACCTCCGGGTAGGGTGATGAATACCTTAGTCTTGCTATCAAATGCTACGGTATTGATGCCCAATTCTTCGTAAATCGGGTCAGCTTTTAACGAAGTCTTCAAATCAGTATCCCGGAACTCCATCCGCCAGCCGTAACCGAAATCATCGCTAGAATTCGCATTCAAAGAATCGTAAGTCCGAGTCACGTTAATCGGAATTCCCGCTACTGGAACCGTCAAATCAGTAAACGACAACCGGAAATTGCCCAACTTCAAATCACCCGAAACATTCACCGTTCTTTCAGTAGTCGAACCGTTACCGTTGGTATCGAAAGCAGTGAATTTGAGAACGTAAGCGCCGTTAGCCAAAACAGTCGGGTCAAAAGTCGCAACCGTTCCGTTGCTGACAGCAGTCGTTCCCCGATAAACCTCCTTAAATCCTCCGCCATCGCCCGGAATTTGCCCGCCACCGACTGGCGCTACTTCCAATGTATAGTATGCCAAACTGCTGTCAGAAATCGTGCCGGTGATATTGAAGGGCGCGGTGATTTCTGCATCATCTTCTAAACTGATGTTGATAACAGGCGCGTTGACATCGGTCGGGTCAATTGCTGCTACAGTTTGAGTGGCATTCCCCACATTTCCAGCCGCATCTTTAGCAGTGGCAATTGCGGTGATTGGATTTGAATTATTTAACTTGACAGTTGCCTTGCCTTGTGCATCTATGACAACCGGAGTGCCGTTAATTGTCAATCCCAAAGATTCGACTTTCACGTTATCTACGGCATTGACTGTAAACGTAACCGACTCGCCAACATTAGCTGCATTCTTGCTTGCAATTAAGTTTACTTTCGGTGCGACAGTATCGGCAACAACGCTTAAATTGTAGGCGACAGTAACAGTCTTGCCAAAGGTATCGGTGATGGCAATTTCGACTGGTTTAACCGTACCGACATCACTTGATTTAGGAACCCAACTAATGCGGCCTTCTTCATCAACAGTCATGCCCGAGGGAGACTGCAACAAAGAATAAGAAAGCAAATCGCCTTCAGCATCACTGGCTTTCAAATCGTAGCGGTAAGTAGCGCCCGTTGCTACAGATTGCTGCGCCGGTACGGCAGGAATAACGGGTGCCGAATTCGCCCTCGCAGTTAATGTAAACCCTTGGGCCGCCCCCAAGCCGCCGGCATCGAGGACGCCCACTACGATTTGATGGTTTCCAGCAGTCGGATTGTTCCAAGTCAGCAATCCAGTAGTCTGGTTTATCGCTACCCCCGTCGGGGCTTGCAGCAACTGATAAGTTAAACTGCCGCCGTCGGGGTCGGTCGCCCTTACTTGATAGCTGTACTGACTCCCCAAAGATGCTGCAAAAATCGGCGTCGAAACTACAGCCGGAGGCCGGTTGACGGTGGCAGTTCCTACCTGTATGGCAAACTTCTGATTTCCCGCGCCTCCTTGGGCGTCAGTAGCTACAACTTCTACTTCGTAAGTACCGACAGCATTGGCACCCGGAGTCCAAGAGATTAAACCGGTGCGGCCGTCAATCCTCATGCCTTCGGGTTTAGTTCCCAAACTGTAGCGCAGGGCATCGTTTTCCGGGTCGGTCGCAAATACTTGATATTTGTAAGTTTGGTTCGTCCCGGCAACCGTCACCGGAATCGAAGCAATAGCGGGCGGCGTGTTAATGCCCGTTACTTTTAAAGTAAATTCCTGACCTGTATAGGAACCGAGGGCGTCAGTCGCCCGCACCGCAACGGTATGTTCCCCAATTTGGTCGGGAGTGGGCTGCCAGCTAAGACCCCCAGTTTTCGCGTCGATTACCATACCTTTGGGCGCGCTGTCAAGGCTCCAGAAGGTCGGGTCGCCGTCGGGGTCGGTTGCAGTCAGTTGGTAGCGGTAAACTTTTTCTAAATTAGTGACCGCATCCGGTACCGAAGTAATGGCGGGCGGGCGGTTGGCAGTCGAATTCGAGACGCCCACAGTCCAAGATTGGGTGTCGGTGCCGCCTTGCCCATCGCTAACCGATACCGACACGGAGATGGTGCCGGTTTGCGCGGCATTCGGAGTCCAAGCAAGAGCACCCTCCGGGGTGAGGGTCATCCCTGCGGGGTGAGAAACCAAAGTAAAGGCGAGCGGATTGCCGTCGGGGTCGGTTGCAGCCAGTTGGTAGAAATAACCGCTGCCGGTGCGGGCAGTAGTGCGGGGAGTGGAAGTGATGTCGGGCGGGCGGTTGGGAATCGCCTCGATTACCTGCAACGGCACTTCCAGCTTGGATTCTGAGCCTTTGCCGTCGCTGGCAACAACCGTGAAAGCCCTCGCGCCCAACTGCGCGGATGTCGGCGTCCAAGTTACCAAGCCGGTAGTTGGGTTGATGGAGACGCCAGCAGGCGCGCCCGGCAAGAGCGCGTAAGTAATGGTATCGCCGTCGGCATCGTTTGTAATTGCCCGGTACTCGAACCGCTTGCCAACTTGGGGTTGCAAGTCCGACGGCGGTGTGGAAGCAAACAGCGGGGGATTGTTGGGCGGCACCAGTTCCACTTCAACGTACTGCAAAGCCTGACCGCCCTTGCCGTCATTCGCCCGCAGGACGACATTGAACTTCACCGCAGAGGGTGCCGCCTCTGGGCGACCGAAAGCAATCAAGCGATCGCGCGTCGCCCGCAGTTCTTTATAATATTCTTCTACCTGGGCTGCCGTCGGAGTCCAAACTACAGTGCCGTTTTTCGGGTCAACGCTCATCCCTGGGGGACTCAGCACCAAACTGTAAGTTAACTCATCCGCATCAGGGTCGGAAGCCAAAGCCCTGTAAACCAAGGGTTCTCCAGCTTTTAGCTTGTAGGGAGGCGCTACCGTCAAGAAAGTGGGGTCCGAGTTGGGCGGTTCTTCTGCTTTGTGGACGCCGAACAAATGGGTAAAAGTTTGTCCCGCAGCGGTGACGGTATCGGTAAAAACCGAGGTACTAGGGGCAGTCTGCACGTAACCGCTGGGCGCTACAGCCCGCACTTTGTAAGTACCGGCTACTAAGTTGTCAAAGGTAAACTGATAGTTGGTTTGGCCCAGACTCGACTCAGAATCGTCCTTTTTGGTCAACTGTTTCGGTTCGTCTGGGTCTAAGACTCCGTTGTTGTTAACATCCAGGTAGACCGGCACGTTTTCCATTAAAGGCTCTAGAGTGTAGCGGGGGTCAAAACCGCCGAAAACGCTGCTTAACTGGTCGATATCGCTCAAAATTACCGCTTCTGGGTCGAGTTTTTTGAGGGTATCCAGGGTCGAATATTTGCCGATTCCGAAGGCGGAAAGACCGATGCCAGCATTTTGCAAGTCAGTCCGCACGCTTGCTGCTACTGCCGGGTCTAAAGCGCCGTAGCCGTCGGACATGAAGATGACGTTCTTGTCTCCCGGCATCAAAGGAATAAGAAGGTCGATCGCCTGTACTGCTTTGGTAAAATCGTTGTGACCGTTAGGGGTGGTGTAAGTGGCGCTTGCCAGGATTTCCCGGATATCGGGGATGCTGTTGTTGTTTTTATCTGCCAGGGGCGTCGTATAGAACTGAACTCCCGGCGTTACGGGGTCCATATCTTGAATTTGGGCGGTAATTTGGTGTGGAATCAGCCCGATATTGACTCTATCGCCCAAACCTTGAGCTATTAATGTATCGATGAGAGTTAGGGTAGCGGCGACTTGCGCTTTGAGAACGTCATCTACTCCAGCCGGGCCATCAAACGGAGCAGCCGTGCTGCCAGAAACGTCAATTGCCAAGACGATCGCCGGATTGTTACCTTTAACTAATTTAGAATCGCGGAAACCGTTGCCGTTTAAATCGTCAAATACAGCTCCCTGAATTTTACCCAAAGCGCCGTAAGCATCCACGGTAAACTTTTGCAAGCCCTTGCCGCCGCGCGGGTCTGCCACCTCCACGGTAAAGTCAGCTTTGCTCCCGGCCGCAATATTTTCCGGGAACCACAGCAACTCTCCGCTATCGCCGTTAATCAATGCTCCCAGCGGGCCGTCCACCAAGCGGTATTTGAGTCGGTCGCCGTCCGGGTCAACCGCAGCTAACTGATAGCGGTAAATTTTATCGTCCAGTCCGAAGCGGACTACGGGGTCGCTGACGATAACCGGATTGCTGTTGGTCGGGTCGGGCCACACCCGAATGCTGTATTCTTGGATATCCTTGCCGCCTTGACCGTCTGACGCTTCCAACTTCACGGGATACAAACCGGACGAACCCCCCGCGTTGCTGCCCGTTTCCCCCGTTCCCGGAGTCACGACATCCGCAGCGGTTTTCTCGTAACGAAAAGCGCGGAATTGGTAATTGACCGGGGCGCTGGAAGTCCCGCCCTCTATTAGCAGAGCGTACTCTCCTGTAGCTGGCAGTTCCACTTCCAAATCGTTGCCAAGCCAATTATAAGTAACCGGCTTGTTGTCAGGACCGATTAGCTTCCAGTAATTTGAATAATTACCGACAATAGAATCGAAGAACAAGCGATCGCCTTTCGTACCCTCAAACTTGTAAAACTTGCTTTCAGTGCCGGATGCCAGCGTACCGCTCACCGGCACGTTAAACGGCATTTCACTAGCTCCTGACATTTCCAAAAGTTGGAACGAGTAGTTTTGGTCTGTTGCTTGCTGGCCTTCGATTACCAGTTTGTACAAACCGTTTCGAGTCAGAGTGACCGGTTCGGTATCCTGGAAGTTGGATGCAGTAAATACTGTTTTGCCGATCGGGTCGTATAAAGTTGCTCCGACATTACTTCCCGCCATGCCGTTGAAAGCCACTCGCAGGCCTTCCACGCCTTCAAAAGTATAAACTTTAGCTTCCGTTCCGTTGGTTCTTACCGATTCCACGATACCGGTTGCCAAGTAATTGACCCCCCTCAAGCTCTGGGGCAATTCGGCAATGCGGAACTGATAGCTGCCGCTCGACGAGGAAGAATAGCCGTAGGTTTGCACGGTATATTCCCCTGTTTGCTGGAGGGTCAGGATCTGCGAATTCGCGTTGGTATCTTGGTTGTCGAATACTCTGGTGCCGTCAGGGGCTATCAACCTTGCTCTGATTTGCCCGTTATTGTTGATGCTGCTGTTGTTGATGCTGTCAAAGAAGATTTGAGTGCCGGCATTGGCAGTAAACTTGTGGGTGATGGTGCCATCGGCTGCCAGCGTGCCGCTAATTGTAGAATTGAGTCCGGCGCTAGTTTGTGGTGTTGGCGTGTTATCAGTCGCGTTAAAACTGTAGCTGACGGGTGAAGAGTTGTTTCCGGTAATAGCTAGGGTGTACAAACCTGCTGTCGGCAGCGCCACCTTAAAGTCTGCTGAGTTCCAAGGCGGAGAAACTATTGCTTTGTTATCGGGTCCGTAGAGCACCCAATTTCCACCGTTGCTCCACGCAGCAGCGCTTAAATCGAAGTTTAATACTTGACCCTGACGGCCGGTAATTTTATACAAGTCAACTTCTCCTATTTCAGCAGTGCCGATATTGGGCGCGGTCAAATTTAGAGGAGAAGAGTCGGCTAAATCGCTCAATTTAAAACTGTAATTGCCCGTGTTATTGTTGGTGGCATCAACTACCAGGCGATAAGTTCCGCTGGCATTCAAAGTTGGCGGCTGCCAGTCAGCGCTCGTATTAACACTCGAATAGCCCGACGTGCCAACAACTGCGTTGCCAAAAGGATCGTAGAGTTGCGCCGACAAATTGCTGTTCCCAGTTTGACCGTCAAAAAACAGCTTTTGTCCGACCTTACCATCAAAAGTATAGGTATCTTTTTCGCCTGCTTTGTCGATGCTTTGACTGACAGTTTGACCGAGAGTTAAAGGCACTGTTGTTAACTCGGGCCTTACCACTTTAAACTCGTAATTGTTATTAGGTCTGTCCTGACCTGATAAAACTAACGAGTATTCGCCAGTAACGGACAAAGGTTGTTCGGGATCGTTCGTCAAGCCTCCAGAGGTCAGGCGCTTGCCGTATGGGTCGTAAAGGTAGTAGTAATTGTACGGATCTCCGGCAGTCATATCGAAGTAGAAAGAGCTGCCTGCTGCACCTTGAAATTTGTAGGTTTTAGCTTCGCGCTTGCTGGTGCCGAAGTTGCCAGAAATCGGAGCATCTAAAGTCAAAGTTTCGCCTTCTGCCAAATCGAGCAATCGGAAACTGTAAGTATTTCCCGCACTGTCAGCAGAACCATCTACAATTAGCTTGTAATTGCCTTCTTTGGTAAGGATTACAGGTTCTCGATCGTATGAGGCATATTGACCGTTATACCACTCGCCAAAAACCGTTACTCCATCCGGGTCTACCAATTTTACTGTCAGAAAAGTTGATGAATTTTCCAAGCTGTCAAACCACAGCTTTTGACCTATAGTTCCTCGAAAAGCATAGATATCCTGTTCCCCAGCTTCGCCAATCGTACCGCTAACTGTATCGCCCACAGTGTAAGGTGTCGTAACGATATCCGGCGTTACTATCCGCAGGTTGTAGTTGTTGTTGGTAGCGTTTTTGCCCGACAAAATTAGAGTGTATTCGCCCGAAAAAGGCAGCGCTGTTTTCTCATTGTCAGAACTCAAACCCGCGTAATCAAAAATCTGCTTTCCGTAGGGGTCGTAGAGAAAATAATTGTTAGCAGCATCGCCAACCGTAGAATCAAAATAAAGAGGCTGACCTTGAGTGCCGTTAAAGCGATAGGCAATCGCTTCCCGCTTGAAAGTGCCGAAGTTCCCCGCAATCGGAGTATCTAAAGAAGTAACAGTTGCCGCTGCCGAGTCGAGGAAGCGGAATTGGTAAGCACCCGTATAATCGTAGGAACCGTCTACTTTTAAGGTGTAAGTTCCAGCCTCAGTTAAAGTCAATAAATCTGAGGAATTTCTATCGTCGCCAAGATTGTGACCGTTCAACAGAAGTTTGCCTGTTGGCGAATACAAGTAAGCGGTAATGTTGCTGCTGGGGAACAAGCTATCCAACCACAACTGTTGACCGGGAGTTCCAGTAAAAGTGTAGGTATCTTGTTCTCCTGGTTCGCCAATCGCACCCATTATTGTATTTCCAATTGTGTGAGGTTGGGTGACGAGATCGGGCGTTACCATCCGCAAATTATAATTGTTATTAGTTTGACCCGTCCCGTTAAAAACAAGAGTGTACTCGCCAGAACTAGGCAGCTTTGTCGGTTCAACGCCGTAATCGTAGGAGTAAGGATAGGGAGGGTCATAAGACAAGTCCTGATAGAAAAAGCGCTGCCCGTCGGGACTGTAGACGGAGTAGTTAGACCCGCCTCCCTCAATGCGATCGAAATAGACATATTGACCCCCAGTACCCGTGAATTTATACACGACCGCATCGCGCTTGCTCGTGCCAAAATTGCCGGTAGTATTTGTATCTAAAAAGGTGGTTTGTGCGGCAGCAGCCAAATCGAGAAGGCGGAAGCTGTAGCTGCCGGTAGCGTCACCAGAACCATCTACTACAAAGCGGTAATTACCCGTTTCTTTAAGGGTAGTAAGAGCAGCGGGTTCGAGATCGCTTCCCAAATTTTGACTGTTCCAGATTATAGCGTTGGTGGGGCTGTACAAAGTGCCATTAATATTACCCGCAGCCAGGAGGCTGTCGAACCACAAACGCTGACCTTCCGTACCCGCAAAAGTATAAGTATTTTGCTGGCCGGCTTTGCTAATTTCCCCATTCACGGTATTGCCGATTGTCAAGGAAAATGCACCATCTGTTGGTGTGACGAGCCGCACGCCGTAATTGTTATTAGTTTGGTTGTCACCATCAAAAGCGAGCACGTACTCGCCGGAGCTTGGCAGTTTTTGTTCGTAATCAGAGACACCGTATTGATAGAAAAGCTGCTGGCCGTTGGGACTGTAGAGCCTGTAGTAGTTGTAAAAATCCCCATCAAGGCGATCGAAATAGAGGGTCTGGTTTTCTGAGCCTTGAAACTTGTACAAAACAGTTTCTCGCTTGCTCGTACCGAAATTGCCGGATACAGTTGTATTATCCAAGCTGGTTAAAGTTGTTGCGCCCGTATCCGTATTGTCGAGCAGTCGGAAGTTGGCTGTAGTTTGCGATGTATTATTTGATTGCAGCACCAAATAGTATTCGCCGTCAGCTTCTAAAGTCTGCAATTCAATATCGTTTGATAAATCTCCGGTATAAGCAACTTGCAGCCCGCTCGAATTCAACAACTTTGCCGTAACGTTGGTACCGCTAGTATTTAAACCGTCCAACCAAACTTTTTGACCGACTGTCCCCGTGAATTTGTATGCTTTCGTTTCCCGAGGATTTAAGGATACATTGATGGGGGCATTTAAGGCGAGCGTTGGCGATGCTTTGAGGTCAACCAATTGGAAGCTGTAATTGCCCGTGGTAGTGGCAGGGTAACCGTAAACTTCCAGCTTGTAGGGGCCTGTTTGCGTTAGTTGATAGGCGCCGCCGTCGCTCTGGCTGTCAAGATTGTTAAAGACAAAATCATTAGTGCTGTTTGGCTTTAAAAGTCTCACCCACCGCCCTGGAGCGTTGCTTTGACCGTCAAAATAAATTAGCGTCCCGGCCTTGGCTGTGAAGGAGTTTTCATCCACTTCACCCGGTGCTGACAGCGTACCGCCGTAGGGCATCCCCAACCCGCTGTTGGTTGTAGCTGGCGGTAGGGTACTGTTGGCTTGGATGTTGCTGTAGCTGACCGAATTTGCCGAAGGATTCCGCAGCGCCAGGATGTAAGTGCCGTCAGCGGGCAGGGTGGAGGTGAAGCCAGTGTTAAGGTTGGCCGAGCCGACCCTGTTGTTTTCGTAGTAGTAGCTTTCAGGGTTCAGCAGGTTTTGAGGAGCGTACAGCACCCACTCTGCACCGGAACTCGCGCTAGAGCCAGCGAACGTCAATTGCTGTCCTGCCGTGCCGTTTATTTTATACAGGACGGTTTCTTTTGCAGCCAGAGATCCGCTTAGCGGGGTTCCCAACGGCAGTAGCGGCGCTGCGTCAGAGAGAATGAAGCTGTAATCTCCAGTTTTACCGTAAAGGCCGTCAACTGTCACCTTGTAAGTGCCCGCTTCGGTGAGGGTGAAGGGCGGGCGGTCTGTACCCGTGTTGCCATTCAAAACCTCTTTACCGCTGGGACTGTAAATTTTAACGGTGATATCGCTGTTGCCGATGCGGGGGTCGAAGTACAGCGTTTGACCGACATTACCCGTAAAGGTGTAGGCATCTTGTTCTCCCAGCTTGCTGATGCTGCTGGTAACGGGGGCAGAAAGCGTCATCGGGGCGGGGGGTGAAGTCGTGGTAATTAGCTGAATTTGGTAGTTGACGGGCGTGCTGTTTTCTCCCCTCAGCATCAGGTAGTAAGTTCCGTCTCCCTCCAGGGGGTATTCAAAATCGGTGGAAAGATTTACGTTGTTAACAAGTACGCCATTGTTGGAGTTGTAGAGGCTCCAGGCGGCAGTGCCTGAGTTTTCTTGACTGTCGAAGTAAACGCGATCGCCTTTGGCTCCTGTAAATTGATAGAACTGTATCGCTCTCCCAGGATTTAGCGTGCCGGAGGTCGGGCTGGTGGCGTCTTTTTGCAAGACTGGCACGTTGCTGGCATCTACCAGGCGGAAGCTGTAAGGGTCAGTTGTTTGGTTGTCACCATCCACAGTCAGCGAGTAGGTCCCGTTCTCCGGCAAAATGACAGGACTCCGCCAATAAGAGTCTGACTCCATCGGCGAGTTGTTGATGACTTTGGTGCCGCTGGGGCTAACTAATGTGGCTCGGTTATTGGGCGTCTCCATCAGCGTATCGAGGAACACCCGCTGTCCTTTGGTGCCAGTAAAGGTGTAAACGTCCTGCTCGCCTTTTTCGCCGATGGAACTCGAAACAGGGACATTAAATGCCAGCGTCCCGGCTTGCACGTCGGGAGTAATTACTTTGAACGAGTAGTTGACCGGGGTGTTGTTGTTGTAGCCCCTGATTGCCAGCGTGTAAGTGCCGGAGTTCGGCAGTACCACTTCCATGTCGGTATTCTGGGAAGCGTCACCGCCGGGAACCACGTTATTCCCAGAATCGTAAAGAGTCCAGTTTGTATTTACAGTTCCCCCCGGCGTATCGAAAAAGAGGCGCTGGCTTTTCGAGCCTGTAAACTGATATAAATGCGTTTCCTGCCCTGGGTTGAGGGTGCCGCTGATGTCGGTATCCAAGTTCAGGAGTGCTGCCAGTCCCAAGTCGAGAACGCTAAAGCTGTAAGTACCCGTGTTTTCTTCAGTCCCGTCAATTTCTATGCGGTAAGTGCCGCTTTCTTTTAAAGTAATCGGATTTCCGTCATAGTTGTATTCGAGATTGTAAATCGGCAGAGCGGCACCGCTGGGACCGATCAGTTTTGCTGTGTGCGGCCAGTAGCCGTTCGGGATATCTTGCTTGTAGAACAGCCGATCGAAGTAAATGCGCTGTCCGACTTCTCCGGTAAAGGTGTAGTAATCTGTTTCGCCTTTTTCCTTGAGTTCCCCGTAAACGCTGTTGGGCTCCGCGTTGCTGCCGGGGACGATGGGTACTGTGATGTCGTCGGGCGTGACAATCTCGAACGAGTAATCGACGGTGCTGGTAAAGCTGGAGTTGCCCCTGATGGCGAGCACGTACTCGCCGTCCTTCGGCAAGTACAGTTCCATATCTGCTTCCGAGCCGCGATACTTGGCTTCTTTGCTGTCGGCCGAGTAGAGTATCCAGTTGAAGCCGCCGCTGTTGGTTTTGTTGTCGAAGAACAGCTTTTGACCTTTGCTGCCGGTGAAGCGGAATAAGTCGTCTTCCGAACCGGGGCTGAGAGTGCCTTTGATGGTTGTATCGAAGGGAACGGCGGGTACTAAGCCGAGGTCGATAACGCTGAAGCCGTAGCTGCCGGTGGCGTCGCCGTTGGTTGACGTTACGATGCGGTAATTGCCGGTTTCTGTCAGGTTGAGGATTTTGTTGCTGTCTAAGTTCGTTGATACAGTCTCGCCGCTGGGACTTTGGATGTCGAATTTCCAATTCCCAGCAGCACCGCTGTATTGCAGCGGGTCTATGTAAATGCGCTGTCCGGCCGTGCCGCTGCGGGTGATTATGGAGATTTCGGGACACAAAAATTTGTCGAGTCTCCAGCGCTATTTGGAGGTACAGCCGGAACAGCTTGTCAAGGCACTCGGGATTCTGAAGTAAGGCGACAGAGCTCAATATTTTCCTGTCCTTTAATATTACGGCAGTTTATAGATATTCCGAAACCGACAGCATTCAGCATCAAACAGCAACTTAACCGTTCCCGTTCCGCTATTGCGCCCTTTCAATCCAATAATTTCAGCGATTCCCCGATCGGGAGAATCAGGATTGTAATAATCGTCCCTGTAAACTCCAAGCACAACATCCGCATCCTGTTCAATCCCACCAGAGCCACGCAAATCCGATAAACTTGGACGTTTATTTGTGCGAGTCTCTACCCCCCGATTGAGCTGGGAAAGCAGCACAACTGGCGTGTCAACCTCGCGAGCCAAAATCTTCATCTGCCGCGTAATTTCGCTGATTTTATTGACAAAATTTTCATCCGCTGAATTCACCATCAATTGCAGGTAATCAACAATTACCAAACCCAAGGGGCCGCGCTCGCAAACAAACTCCCTAACTCTCGAACGAATCTCTAGGGGAGATGGTTCCAAACTTTCGTCTATCCAAAAATCAGCATCGCTAACTTTCCCCAAAGCCGAAGCTAGCACTTCGTACTTACCAGCTAGGTTAACTTGCCTGATATCTTTCACCGACACCCCACTCTCAAGTGCCATTAGCCGCGCTGCCAAGTCCCGACCCGGCATTTCCATCGAAAACATCAAAACCCGACCGTTCCTGGGGAGGGAAGCAATGTTGTACCCAAGCGCGCAAGCCAAAGCTGTTTTGCCGCTGCCGGGGCGACCTCCTATGACAATCAATTCGCCTCGGTAGAATCCCCCTCCCAATAGGTCGTCGAGGTCGTAAAACCCCGTGCTGATTCCAGGACAGTAGTTAGCAGTCTCCAAGCGCTGTTCCTCAATTTCATCTAGATATCGCCAAAGTTCGTGGCAGTATTCCGAAAGAGGCCGAATAGCTTTCTGTCGCTCTTCTTTGTACTTATTGAGGACAAAAATCTTTTGCTCGGCTTCATTTAGTATGGCATCCAATTCGGTGGAAGTTTCGTAGCCAAGCTGCACCAGGTCATTACCAATTTTGATGAGTTCGCGCCGGACAAACTTGTCCACGACTAGCAAGGCATATTGGTCGATGTTGACGGCTGAAACAGTTCGGTCTACCAGCATTACCAGTTTAGTTTGACCCCCTACTACTTCCAGCAGGTTGTGGTCGTCGAGGAAAGTGGTGACGTTCATCAAGTCTGTGGGCTGCTCTTTAGAGTGCAGCGCTAAAGCGGCCCGATAAATGTGTTGGTGGACTGTAATTGCTAACGCTTCGGGACGCAGAATATTTGCGACTCGGTTAATGGCGATTGGGTCGATCAAAATTCCGCCTAAAATTGCTTCCTCTGCATCAATATTAGTCGGCATAATTTTGTCAACAAAACTGACTCCCATATCTGGTACTCTCCTTTGAGATTGTTGTTACTTGAACTGTGTTGTTAGTTGCCTACAGAATTGGAAACTGTCTACAGGAATTGAATAATCAGTGTTTTCACAGCTAGGTCTCATAGCTAAGTAGTAGACAATTTGTTCAAAATTTGTTTGAGTTGCTGAGGAAATCGATGCATCCACTGCAAGTAAATTTGCTGCTGAATACCTAGCGCGGCAAAAGCTTCTTTGCCTAGTTGCTGGAACTGTTCGCATAACGTTCGATGAGTTTCTAATGGCATATAATGAGGGTCAACATAATCCTCAGTTATTCTTGTTGTCTGTGCAGAAGGAGAATTTTTTGGAGTTGGAGAAGAGCCTGTTGAAGCTGGAGACGAAACAACATTTGTTGGGTTCGAGTTTTGAAAACCGTTAGTTTTCTCCCACCAGCGACCGCGCAAACAATCAACGACCCACCCTGAAGGGTTGGATATTTGCTTTGTTTGGCTTCGGACTTGCAGCAAGTTTATGGCGGCTTGGATTTCGTTTAAGCTGTGCTGGAGGACACAAATTTTTAATTCAGAATTCATGCCTCCTGTGGCTCGCGTAACGGCTTCGACAATTTCAGTTGCATCGGGATTGGCAATTGCAACCGCTTCGATAATTTCAGTCGCATCAGGATTAGTAATTGGAACGGCTTTGACAATCTCAGTCACATCGGAATTGGCAATTGCAACCGCTTCGACAGTTTCAGTGGCATCGGGGTTGGCAATTGCAACCGCTTCGATAATCTCAGTCGCATCAGAATTAGTAATTAGAACGGCTTTGACAGTTTCACTCGCATCGGGGTTGGCAATTGCAATTGGTTCGACAGTTTCAGGAACTTGGGGAGTAACGGTCGAAGATATTTCAGGACTTAACGGAACAGCTTTATTGGTAGGTATTGGTGATTTGGCGGCAGAGATTGTTGGATTGTCGAGGCTGTTGAGTTCTGTCAGCAGTTTTTGCGGGGGTTTAGAGGTCAAACCTCTTTGTTCTGAAGTGCAAGGCATTGCCACATCGACTGCCTGACTGTTATCTGAATTAATTCTCAGACATTCAGCGGTTGGGGCGGAACATTTATTTTCACTAGGGGTTTTTAGTTCTTGTTCTGAATTTTTATTTAATTCAGTGCTTTTAGATTTGATCCCAGTTACAAGCTGTGGTTTTTTATCTGGTGATGTTAAATTTTCTTCCTCTTTAGAAAAATTAAAAAAAACAGCAGCAACATTTTCAGTGCTTTGCTGTTCTTTTTTATCCTCTGTAAAGAGTACGGCACCATCAGGGTTTGAACCCCCTGTTTGCTCAATTTTTGGCTGGTTCAGTCGATTTTTTGACGGATTGCTCAGTTTTTGGAATTTTGAATTGGTGTGAGTGAAGGGGCGAACGTCGCCCAGGTGCTGCACTGCTATGCGAAAAATGCCACGCCCGTAGTTTTTGAGAATTTTGACCAAGCCGAGTTTTTCGAGCTGTCTGAGGGCTGCCCGCCTGGTGTTAGGGCTATAGGGCTTGCCGTTTCGGACTCTTGTGGCTCGTTTTTCGCCCAAGGGGATGTCATAGATGTCGATTTCCTCTGGTTTGCCGCCGATGCAGGTTCTGTACAGGTAGAGGGCGAGTTTGACGGCGCTGGGGGTAGCGCCTTCTAGTATGTCGGCTAGGGCTTCATAAATTGCGGCGTGTCGGGCGAATGGCGGTTTGTGCCAGGTAGTTGTATCTGCAACCATTTTTTGTTCCGGGGTAAAAATGAGCGTAAATGTCCCTTCATGCGACTGTGACAGCCGCAAGGTTTGCCAGAGCGGTTGTTGTGAATTTGACCGCGGGCTATTGAGCGCGAATGCAGCGCTCGCTGCACTCAACAGGATTTCAGGTTGGCTTCAACAACCAGGTGTGGTAGTTGCGCCGGAACTCGATTCATAGCGCCGTCGCTTGAACTATCGGCAAACTTTAGCGAAGCGGTTTTAAGGTCTTGTACTTTTGCGATCGCTTTTTTGTAGCGATGCAGTTGTCCTAAATCCAGCAGTGTTGAGACTGACCGCCCTGCTAAAAGATGAGAAAGGGTGCGCGACTATTTTTTCAATCCTGCCAGACCAGCCGATACGGGATTTGGTGGCGAATCAGTCTAATAAGACTGATCAGAGTTGTTCTAAAGGCTGAAAACTTTACGTGGTAAGAGTTTCAAAAATGACTTGTCGCGGCATTCTAGAGGTTTTGTCGCGGCATTCTAGAGGTTTTGTCGCGGCATTCTAGAGGTTTTGTTCTAACGGTCAAACTTATATTGGGTATGGATTTGAGAGCTATTTTCAATACCTATTTTTTTTAGAACAAGTTTCAGAACAGCCCGAGCATTCTTTGCTGAAAAAAAAACCAGCCGGGAAAGGTGGGTTTGTAGGGTCGCTTTGGTGAGAGTTATGTCCTGGACACACGGGTGGTCATCACCTAGCCCTGTCTGGCGTGTTAAATCTGAACCGGAGAAAAAGGATAAAACCGCTATTTCACGTTCGGGTTTTTGAGACTTCGATCAAAAAAAATTGTTTTTCGGAACTTGGACTCACAATCAAAACGCTGAAACTTAGTAACCTCGTTCCTCACGCCAGACAGGGCTAGTGGTCATCACCTGAGTTTGATGGACGAGAATACAGAGGCTACAGCCCTTGAACCGGGGAAAAAACTAAGGTGATGGCGATGTTAGTCAAGCTCTGCTTGCTGTCGCTGTTTGAGCGTAGAATCCCCGTCTCTTGACTAGCGGGGAGTATGTCAAATTAGGACTAAGGCTAAGCATCATCAGGATAGAGGCTCTTCAGGGGGGGTTGCCCCTACTTTCACACCGTATATTGAGGCTGTGCGTAAGTCCTAAATATGTCAATCTGAAATGCTTAACAGATGCCAGATTTGGGATTCTAGTTCTGGTGCAGGGATTCGCTCCCCACGTTCCAACATAGATACATAACGCTGCGACATCCCTAGCCAACCTGCTAATTGTGCTTGACTCCAACCTTTGGCTACCCTTGCTTCTTTTATCTCATTGCTTGTCAGTTTAGGCTTGGGAGATTCTTTCATGCGGGGCCCAAGCTGTTTGAGTTCAGCCTTGGTTGCAAGCAGTTTGGCGATAGGTACTGGCGGATGGATAGTAATTTTGGCTGCCAACAGCGTGTCAAAGTATCCTATTTTTTTTCGATACTTGCTACCAGGTCTCAGCCATTCTGGGTAAGTCTCTTCGTCAAACTCGATCTGAAACCCTCGCTTGAGTTTCAGCAGCACTTCCAGGGTGCGATTCCAGTTCTTTGTCACCTTGTAAGTTTGTTTACGGTCTGACCGAGCTAGATCGATTACCGTTTGGGGTAATAGCGCTTTTAGGAGTGTCTCCACTTTGTAGATGCCACTGGTGTGGAATCGGCTTTCCATCGTCAGATGAAGTGCTAAGCGCAAAGCCATTTCATCATGGTAGGCGTCAATTTTGAGAATGTCCTGAGCTAAATAGCCAAACTGATACAACGCTTCTTTGGCGAAGTAACCTGCTTTGTTCAAGAAGGCATGAGTCCAGAGTCCCGGTTGGACGGTTATGTAGATTTCATCAGGATGCTCTATTTTGCCCTCCAGATTCTGCTGACCTGTTAGCTGAATTTGAACATTCCACATTCGCGAGGTGTCAACGCTGGCTCTAATTCCACCTTTTCTGTGCTTGCCTTCAACCCATGTGGCTTTGATTGCTAAGCAACCCAGAGCATACGCAGTTTTAGCTATTTCATTGAGTTTTTGAGATACTGGCAAGTCTGTACGTTTATCCCACCCCATTTCCTTGATTAAGTCACTGCCTTCGAGAGTGAATAAGCTTTTCCACGGCTCTTCTTGTCTCATAATGTGAGCCGCAAAAATCAGGTGCAATTTGGCAGCAGTTAGCCCAAATCTGTCAATAATTTGCATTGCCTCGTCTAAAGGCAACAGCGTGATGTCGCCGGGGCTGGCAATGTAATGCTCAATGATGTTGTTGGGGTTGCCCTTGGCTCGGTGTTGGAAGTAGCCGACACCTGAAGGGTATTCTTGCCACAAGTCTGTTCTGAGTTGTGCGTGGAGGCTGGATACCATAGGAGGGGGTGTCGCAACAGGGGCGATCGGTCTACTCTGGTACAGACGAGGTTCTGTAATGGGTTTGTCTGGGGTATCTCTAACTTCAGCCAGACTTTCTGAGCTGGTGCTGTCACTCATAGTTTTAGTCAATAGTTAGAACCTAGTATTTAAATCACTGGATTTTTAAGAAATTCTAGAATTTTAAGTCGGCATAATGTCGTCAAGTTGCAATTGCAAATTGGGAAAGAGGTAAGAAGAAATCGGCTCTCCCAAGCGATATTGTTGCTGCTGGTAAACTCCATCAATCAACTGGCAGACCGTGAAAGTAGGTTGCTTGGGATTGCCGATAAATTGCAAACCCCCCAAGCCTCGAAAGTCCACAATCCAATATTCTGCAATCTTCAAAAAAGCGTATTCTTCCACTTTTATTGCATAATTATCTTGCCAATTAGTGCTGACAACTTCGGCAACAAGCTTAATTGTACTATCTTTACAAATCACTGGTTCTTTTTGCCAAAGGGGTTCACTACTAAGTTCTGCTTTATCTAAAACAACTACATCAGGACGCAGTGCTGTGGCCTCAGCGTATAGGGGTTTTATTAAACAAGTTTTTGGAACCAACCAATTGAAATTACCACGAAAAATTTCTACGTAAATTCTACCAGCAATACTACCTGCAACCGCTTCGTGAGGACCAGTAGGTGACCTGTCTCTGAGTTCTCCATCAATGAGTTCATATCGTGTATTATCCCCATATAGGGCAATAAACTCCTCAAAGCTAAGTAGTTTGGATGGGGTGTATGTCATAGGTTATTTTTTAATGGGAGGTAGCTTAATTAGAAGTTTCGTGGGGTAGGGAGTAGAGTTCTGTTAAGTTTATTATACTCGCTCGATTGCATGACCGCCTTCGAGCTTGTCAAACTAATGGAGGCGGATTGCGATCTGATAAATCGCCCCGTGCCGATTCCAGAGAACCATCCATTATATTCCAATCAATGTCATCATCGGGGAACAGCGATAATTGTCCAGGCGAGACGTTGGATTGCCCGCGATTGTGATAAGAAAGGTGACACGCAGTACAAAGGGCTATTAAGTTTTCTGGACGGTTGTCCTCCGGTATCCGGTTGCGGTGGTGCACTGTCAAAGTTAGGGAACATCGTTCGGACTTGGTTAAGCCACTTTTCTTACCGGGTCGGAGGCATTGTTGGTTGCATTTAGTACAGCGCCAGAGCGCACTTTCTTTCACGGAGAGCGCAATAAGAGTGCCAATTGTCGGGATACCTCTTGGGTTTTGTCATAGCTCATTTCTCACTCTTGCGGCGCTCGCTTTTGTTGCCATCACTCAGAAGCCATCAAGTCAAAGAGTGCTGTAAATTCGCTCAATATTCCATATCTCTTAACGCCTTCCTCACTATTATTCCACTTTTAGTATAAGAGAGCTCGGATGAGTGGTACGAATACTCTTCCTCAAGCTTTAAGATTGATGGCTAACCAACTTGAAAATATCAGTGAGTTGCTTTTCGGTTTTTCTAACCGATATCAACCAGTTAAATCCTTCACGTAGCATCAACAAATAGCCCAATCAGCTTAGTTTATTTTTTCGACAATTAATCCACCCTGCCATCCCTCAAAGAATATGCCTGGAAAAATCCTCAAGCTACACCCCCAATTACAGCAGAAAACAATTTTGATCAGCTTTTAGATAAAATCAAAACTAGAACCGCCCTTTATCTCGGCAAGCGTTCTATCTTTAGTCTGCAAGCTTTTTTAGATGGTTACACTTTAGCCTGTCGCCAACTCGGAATTCCTGTTACTGAACAGGAACAATAATTTGCAGAATTTAAAGAGTGGATTGAAAAACAATTTAACCAGCCATCTACCCAGTCTTGGGCGCGAATTATCCTTTTGTATTCAGAAGATGAATCCCAAGCGCTTGATACATTTTTTCAGCTCTTTGAAAATTTTTTACAGCGCGAATCCTCGCTTGATGCCGACACAATCTCTCGCCACCAGCAGCCCCGAAAATGGTAATAAAAAGCAGCTAAATTCAATGCTTGAAAACTTATCCGAAGAAGCGCTTGCCCAACTTCGTGAAGAAGCCGAATCTTTGCACCAACAAGAAAAAAGCCCAGTATAGAACCGCTTTGAGATATTGAGGGCGATCGCTCGCAAGCAGTTGATCGGCTTTTAGCAGTTGGGCTCTCTCGGATATTTGGTGCAGAATGTAGCAATTGATACTAAATTGCTATAAGTCCCCACTTCAGTAGCACTCCGGTGAGACCGGATTGGGGAAGAAAGCGCCGATCAAGCAAGCCGGATTGCGAAAAGGCTCCTGAGCGACTTGCAGTGATGAATGTTTGGCTCAACTTTGCCAAGAGGAGTCTAACTCGAAGTTGCAAGGGTTTTCCAGTACCTAAGAGCTGCTGAGCGGCTGATATTCATGACTTGAAAATGGGCGGAAGTCATTATAGCATTGAGTAGTTATATTACACAGCAGGCGAAACTGAAACGGTGTTGGCGGTTGATTTACTCGCTCTACACGCACTTCTACAAAACTAGGATTCCTCAAGAGAAGTTCAAAAATCTCACTCTTCAAATATCGCGGACAATACCCGACAATGTAGTGGTCTTCTGTATTTAAAGTCAATGCTTTAGAATCATAATGATTTTGAAATTCGTGAGCCAACCACAACTTTTCTCCAGGTTCTAAACAGTTAATTCGCTCAATCGCACATTGTGGCAAGTAGCGCAACCCATGCGAGAAAAAGTGGAGGCGATACCGCCCTTCTGAATCTGGTTCAGGAATGAGAAAAACAGTTAGAGTATCTGTTTCTCGCCGCCCACCGCTGCGAGCTAACATGGCAATTGGATCGCTTTCATTTTGAGTCAGATTTAGCCAGTGAATAAAACTTGAGTAATCGGGGCGATTTGTCGGCATCAACCGATTAGCAAATACGGAAAATAAGTAGGTTGATGTATATACTTTACCTAAGCGCGGAAACGAGGGCAAGGGTTCAAAACCGCACTTCTGTTGAGCTTCTAAAACGCCTTGCGTGTAGGTAAATTGGTAGTTGGTTCCGTCAAATGTTAGCCTGCCAATGGGAAACCAGGAACGGCTGTTTGGATCTTGCCAAGCCAAAAAAAGCGTTGAGTGTGTTTTCACGGTAGCGTTTTCCTCAAGTTAAGCAGTCTGTGTTGATTGAATTCAAGAATTTTTTGGGCAAACTCGGCTGCAATCGGTGAGATACGAGTGTTAGGAATTCGATTAAAAATATCCACTAAGTAGCTAGAGAAAATTAATTACATAGTTTTCTCCAAATTCTTTCAGGATTTTTTCCACAGATGTAACAAAAGTTCCCCAACTCTTGTAAGCAGATATTTCAATCCATTCATACTTAATAAACAGCCATAAAATTTCAATTAAATTTAATTCAGGTGAGTAAGAAGGCAACTCAAAAAGAGTAATATTACGTTGTTTCCACTCTTCTATTTTGTCAACAATAGCATCACTGGTATGAATAGAAGCTTGATCTGTGACAATCACCGTTGGCTTATCTACTGTGGGGAAAAAAGCATCAATACAGGCAATAACCACATCGCAATTAATACTTTGAGATGAAATATAAGTTTCAAGATGGTTATTTCGATTCATGATTCCTAGTACATTCATTCGCTGACTACGACTAGGAATTGTTAAATATTCTCCGATATCCTGCCAGCCATAGGGGACACAAGGAATCAAACAACATCCCGTTTCATCCAAGTAATATAAATCAATTTTTCCCTGATCATCCAATTGCTTTAATTCTTCTAATTGCGCCTTTTTCTCTTGATATTCCTGGGATGGAGGCGTTCCGGCAACTCCTTTACGAAGGAGTTGCCAACTCATGTTTAGAGTTTTTAGTATTCTTTGAATTGTTTTTGTACTGGGAGTTATGCCCCAGGTCTCTTGAACTTTTTGGCTAACATTTTTTAATTGCCTTGGCTCTTGTTTAGCCCCTTCTTTAATTTGGGCTTTCTGCGAAGAGTTAAATAGTGGCGATTCACCTCTTCCTGGTTTATTATAAAGTCCTATCATTCCCTCTAATTCCCACCGATTGAACCAGTTATAGAGGGTCTTATAACTTATTTTAAAAATATTCATTAACTCTCCTTTTTTTACTCCTTGCGAAGCTAATATGAGGCAATGTGCTCTCTGACGTACCTGATGATGTCGGCTTTGGCGATAAATTCGAGTCGAGCAATTTAGACGAAAGAGGATTTATTTCCCTGATAAACATATGAAATTCTAATTAACTCATAATTTTGCCTGGAATATCATTCTACTATGTATTTGTGTAATTAATTCTGTCTAACTACTTATGCAAATCTCATCTATGATAAAATTGCAATTATCACACAAATAGGAGTTTTGTTCAGCTTGGGGCGCTTGCCGTAACACATTATCTCCTGCTTTGTCAAGTCGTTAATAAAAAATGGCATATTCGCCAAACAAAATTTACGAATAATTACATCTACTCAGCAAAAGCGAACCGAGACAATTTGAGGAAAGAATGCCGGCAAGAGATACAATCCATAATATCGTTAAAGAAGCGCTGATAAAAGATGGTTGGGAAATCACTAACGACCCCTATGTAATTTCTTACGGAGAGCGATTTCTCTTTGTAGACTTGGCAGCGGCAGCGTCCGAAGTCAACAACAAAATAGAAGGGCGTTTTATTGGCGCAAAGCGAGAAAATACCCGCATCGCCATTGAAATTAAAGAATTTCGAGGAGTGTCACCTATTGCCGATCTGGAACAAGCTCTTGGTCAATATATACTCTATCGGTTATTGCTAGGCCAAGTTGACCCAGAACGGATAATTTATTTAGCCGTTCCCACTCTGGCCTATAACGGCATTTTCAGCGAACCTATTGGCGAACTCGCCATTACAGAAATACCCTTAAATTTGGTAGTAATCGATTTAGAAAAAATAGAGGTTCAACAATGGATAACTTAACGGATAATGCAACCACATACCGAGAAATTGTCAAACAGGTAATCGGGAAATATGCCCAATTAAAGCCTTCTCACGGAGAGATCCGACTTGATCCCGTGTTTGACGAAACTCACGATCGCTACGCCTTGATGCAAGTTGGTTGGGATCGGGGGCGGCGAATCAGAGGAAACCTCATTTATATCACGTTGGAAGCTGGTAAAATCTACATTGAATATGACGGTATGGAATGCGGCATTACCCAAGATTTAATTGAGGAAGGCATTCCTCAAAACGATATCATCTTAGCTTTTCTGTCACCCGATCAAGTCCTTGTTGCCGCATAAAACAATGCCGGTCGTGCTAAGCACAATACAAGTAGTGTGCATCAGGGAGAAAATTATCGCTGTTAGCCAAGGATTTACAACTGACGCACCCTACTAGCTAGCCCTAGCTATATGACTTTACCAATCTAGCTCTTGCCGAAGCATTGAGCGCAGAGGAATTACATAATGTTTGATATTTTAAAATCGTGGCTATCATCTTTAACACCGATTCAATTTCAAGAATATACTGCGTTTACTACTACTTTACTTATATTAATTACTGTAATTAGATTTATTTATGACTTGAATAAAGATAGAATCAAAATAATAGTTACAGTTGAACGTGAGCGTGATAGCTTGCCAGCAATACAACAGCCTTTAATAAATTATTTTTTGCTTAAAGTTATAAATAAAAGCTATAATCCTATCGTAATTAATGAAATTGGAGTGATTACCCAAAGCGAAACAATTAATTTGGTAGATATGCCTTGGATATTTACTCACCTAAAAGAGGATCAAGGGGAAATTCTGGGAAGTCTCGAATGGGTAGCGATTCCTGGTAGAGTGAATCCACAATCTATGGGGATAGCTCTAATTTTATTTTCTAACTTAGAAAAAGCTTATAAAAATATCAAAAAAGAAGGAGAAAAACTGTCGTTGGAAGACCCTGGATACCTGCGAACAGTTAATCTTGTCACTACTTATGAAGAATTGATGAAGCCGAATTCGTATAACACCAGCACTCAAGTGCTGACAGTCAAACCTTATACAGTGATTACTACAGGTCAGCGTTTTATTGGCAAAAAAACAAAGATTCAATTAGGAAACCTTCATACATCTGTGCAAGCTATGACTCAAAAAAAAAGATTCCTTTGATACAAGTAAGGAATCATTTAGGCATTAAAGTTTGGACTAATTATTAAACAATCTAATTAAAGGTAAAGGCCTGACGGGGTGACAACCCCGTCAGAACTCAGAGCAGGTGAGGCGTTGACCAACTTGTGATAAAAAAAGATAGGTCAGACGAAAGTTACCCATGACCTATCAAAAAATATGCTCCCTCAATTTTATCAGACGCATCTCCAGCAACAGTTAACTCGGACTCAGTTTTTAATATTAGGTCTCTTGCTCCATGTCCTGCAATCAGAAAGGCAAGTTAAGTTGGAACGGTTAGCCCGAATGTTTCCACACCCGATTACGATCGAAAGTCGGCGTAGGAAATTACAAAGATTTTTGGAGCTACCCCAATTAACACTCAACCTTCTTTGGTATCCTCTGATTACTTATTGGTTAACTACCTATTGTCAAGCAGGGCAAAGGTTAACAATTGCGATCGATCGCACTCAATGGGGTGTTATCAACATACTGATGGTAAGCCTGGTGTGGGAGCAAAGAGCCATTCCCTTATTTTGGACTTTGTTGCCCAAATTAGGAAGTAGTAACGTGACAGAGCAAATGGACGCGATTGCCCAAGTTTTGCCACTCTTAAAAAATTATCAAGTAGTGGTTCTAGGAGATGCCTGAATTTTGCTCAGTCGATCTGGCTAACTGGCTCAGGACAGAGAACTTGCATTTTTGTTTGAGGCTTAAATGCTCTCATTGTATCGAAACAGAGCCTCAAAAATGGCAATCCTTAAAAGAAGTAGGATTAGTTCCCGGAATTTCTCTCTATTTTCCAAGTGTCAAAGTCCGAAAAACTCAACCAATAGCAGGGTTTGATGTGGCTGGTAAATGGAAAAGGAAATATCGGGGGGTGTCAGTTAAGGAAGGTTGGTTTATCCTGACAAATCTGGGCAATCTGTCCGACGCGATCGCAGAATATAAAAAGCGGATGGGCATTGAAGAAATGTTCCGAGATTTCACTCATTGGAGGCTATGATTTAGAGGGAACTGGTTTAAAAGGCAAACGCCTTATAGCGCTGATTCTGTTGATAGCGATCGCCTATAGTAGTGCTGTCATACAAGGTACAACTCTCAAAAAGAAACCAGCTAAAGAGTATATTGTTCGCCCTAAAGAGTCAAAAAGAAAGTATCCTCGCCGGAGTACATGGGGCAGTGGTCTAGATAGCCAACAATGGGTTATATATCTGGACAAATACGTTGCAGAAGTTCAAGAGTTAATGGCATTAACCCCTCAGAAACGCTGTTTTTATCAACGGGGGATGAGGGCCGCAACTCTCATCCGGTCTAGTTCCTAGCTATCTTTGTCACCCCCCCAGGGTAAAGGCATATAATGAATATCAATGCAACCCCAACAACCCCCGCCCAAGTCCGCCAAGACCTAATCGACGCCTTACAACTCGACCTGATCGGCCCCATCCCCGACGACGAAGCCCACGCCGCAGAAATCATCAACCAACCCCCTTCCCGCTCGTATCTCAGCGGTTTTTTCGTACCCTGGTTTGCCAAGATTAGAGGCATACGGAGCGATGAAAACGGCGAGTGTTTCCACTCGATCGATTTTAGCAAGCAGACCGATCGAAACTTTGCCGTTATTTCTCAGTATTTTGCTTTAAAACCGCCTCAATTTCCGCCAGCTTTTGGCGCAAAACCTCCTGCAACTCCACAAGTTGGTCAACCTCAGCTTGCTCCAACACTTGAGGTGAGAGCTTTTTCAAATTCCCGGCTGCCAACTTAACCTGCTTGAATTGGCGGGCTGCCCCTGGGAAATCATCCAGATTAGAATTGATAATTTCTTGCACCAATTTACGAGTTTGAGTCACCGACAATTTCTCGGCAATAACTCGATCGGTTGCTTGAACTCTAATCGGCTGCGCTTCTTCCTCTGGCAAGACTAAATTTTTAGCAGAGAGTTTAGAAAGAGCCATTGCATGAACCCCTTTAAGTCCTAATTGCCTGATAGCAGTCTTAAGGTCATCAGCCAAAGACAGCATCGGGAAAATGTTGGCATCGATAGAAGCGGGATTGAGCTGCAAATCCAACAGTGTCCGCAAAACGGCCAACTCTTGTTCATCCAAACCCACAGCGGCCAAACCCTGTTGCTGCTCGTCAGGTGCCACCGTCACCAACTCGGAAACCAAGTTCATCCGTTTTTGCGCGTTCAAGCGTCGCACCACTGTCGAGAGAATGCGGGGGATAGTTGCAGCTTCCAAACCAGTATTTTCAGACAACTCCCGCACGATAGCTTCCGCTTTGTCGAGAGGGTTGAGGTCTTCCCGGTGCAGGGAAGTCAGCAGTGCTTTGCGGTGCAAAGAGGCGGGTTCTGGAATAATCACAGCTTGTAAAGTTTGCCAGCCCAGCTTTTTAGCGCTGCGCCAGCGCCGCTCTCCATCGAATATCACCAAATCCCCCCGTTGAATCAAGATAATGGGTTGCAGTTGTCCGTCACTAGCGAGGGAACGGGACATTGACTCGATACTTTCCGGCAAAAATGTCTGTCTGGGTTGCTCTGGATTGGGCACAATTCGATCTAGCGAAATGGAGAGGATACCGCTTGCGGACTCTAATTGTTCTCGCAGGGCGGCCAGCGGATTTTCCAATTCGGTCGATCCTGATTTTCGCAGTTCTTCAATTTCTGCTTTGAGTTCCTGAATCTCGGATTCAGCTTCAGAGAGGTGCATTGACTGCTTGGCGGATGAAAAATAATTTCCCAAGTCGGGAGCTTTACGGGTGGCCATAGCGATTTTAGATTTTAAATTGGGGATTGGAAGAAGTCAGTTCATGGCTATAAGCCAAAAACGAAGGATTCGTTTTCGCCGGCGCAAGTTGTGACTGTGAATCAAACACTATTTCTTTTTTTTTCCTTTTTTGGCAATAGCCGGAGCAACTCCATTTCCCATTAAAGTAGCTAACTGTTTAACAATTTCTTTGAAGTCGCCTAAAGCTGGGTGAAGCGGGCGATAAAGGTGTAATGGCAACCCTTGACCGCTGGCATTGACAAATTCTGCACTGTCCCGAATAGGTGGAAAAACGCGGATATTCATCTGCTCTAGCTGGGCTGGCAAGGACTCTAAAAGTTGTCGGTGGACGGCTCGTTTCGTATCGTATTGGTTGGGTACAAACCCTAAGATTTCTGGTTGCGGCTTGAGGCGTAATTGTTTGCAATGGTGGTAGTACCACTCCAGCAGGTGAGCTGCTCCTTGAATTGATTTTGGTTCGAGCTGTACGGGCACTATTATATGAGTGCAAGCAGTTAGTGCCATCAAGGGCAAGGGGCCGAGGGTAGCGGGGCAGTCGAAGATAATTAGGTCGTGATCCATTGGATAGTCGCTCAGGCAATCGCCTAGAAGATAAGCGCCACGCTTGTGCAGAACTAACTCGTCTGCTGTTTGCGTCAGCGTCATTCCGCCTTGACAAACGGTTACATTATTGGTGTGGGAACTCCAGCTAGGAGTAAGAGGCCAAGAACCATTGAAGCTTTCTCGCATTATGGCGGACAGTGTGTGTTCTGGCTCAGGCGGATTTAGGCCGCAAAAAAGGGTCAGGGAGCCTTGAGGGTCGAGATCCATAATGGCTACTTTCAAACCCCTTAACCCCAGTTCGTAGGCGAGGTGAACTGAAAGTGTGGTTTTGCCAGTGCCGCCAGCATTGCTGATGACTGCTAGTCGAATTTGCATGGTTTTGAATTAAGTAGATGATTTAAGTATCATATATCGAGAGTCGGCATCAGATATCGATATATGAGAGCATCGCGGTAAACCACCGTTGGGCCCCACGTTGAAACAGCAAGTTAATATTTAGTCGGTCGAGCAGAATCTCGTCAAGTTTAGTACAAGAGAAGACAGTTGAAAAGAATTTAAGTTCGATCGCTAGACTGAAACACGGAACATCATATATCGATATCTGAGGTATGGATCTAACCGCCGAGTTAACTTCGATCGCAGTCTTGGGACGGTGCGAGCGTACAATGTACTAGGGAACTTCAAAGGGACGGAAGGGTTGGGCGAGTCAACTGAACAATTTGCATTAAAATACCTAGAATTAGTTGAATGTTTTCAATAAAATGCTCTGTTGTTTCAATATAAACCGTCCTATCTTCTAGTTTCATGAACCTCCAGATACTGCCTGTTGTCACTGCACCATAAACACAGGAAATGCTGTTATCTTTTTGAATATTAAAAATCTGGGCTGCCAACATTTCTGCAATGCACTGGGCAATTCCCGATTTGATATTGTCATTCTTGGCTTCGACAAGTGTAAACACGGGAGCATTTAAAGATAATTGTTCTGGTGAATGACTAATCATAAAGTCACAAATGCCATTCAGTCCTTTGACTCGATCAATATTAAATTCCGTACCGGAAAAGAGGCTGATTTGACGATCGCACCGCCTGCGGAGTTCAATCAATACCGGAGCGACTATCATCTCCGATCGCGCTTTTTCCGTGTCAATTCCCAAGGCTAAGGGAATATTTTCGGCTAAGGTTTCCTTTAAAAGCTGACTGGGTGCGATCGGTTCTACAGCCGTAATAACTTCAGAGACTTCTCGAATTGTCAATCCGAGTTTATTTTTAATATCATCTAGGGAAAATTCGCTATAAGACATAGTTCCACCTTTCACTCCGTCGTTCTAACTTTATACTTAGATTTAGATAAACACATTGCCATTTACCTGAATTTTCTCAGTCAGTGTTTTAACCTAAGAGCGTTTTTTAGGAGTGCAAGCATCCTGCTCGCTTGCATTTCTATCTCGCGAAAGAGAACTCCGGCTCGCACTCCTGTTTTTACTAAATTGGGATAATCCTAACAGATACAACAATAATAACCTTTGTTCCCCCTCCCAGTTCGCTCTGAATCTCCAAGTGACGTACTCCCACACTCAATCAAAGACTAGAGTGTGGGCTTCTCCTCCGAGAATTCCCGGATTCGCGTTTTATAGTGAGGCGAACGCCCAACCCCACTTTCTTTATTAGAATTCCAGAGTTCAGGTCACGAGGCATGGATGTACCACAAGAGCATTCATGCCACCTATCACTTAACTCCTTTGAAACTCTGTTGAGGCACATTGCACAATGTTGAGATGTTCCAGCAGGATTAACTTTCACGACCAACCGCCCAGCTCTTTCAGCCTTGTACGGAAGGATTTCGTTCAAGAACCCAGCTATCCCCGCATCAGCAAAACTCTTGTTCAACCCGGACTTTGCGGATTGACCATTAGGCAAAAACTTACCCGATTCATCTTGCTTGGGTTTGTTGCGTTTTGCCATATTGGAAACTTTAAGGTCTTCTACAAAGATAACCTCAGCCTTGTTGACCAACTCACCTGCAAGCTCAAAATGCCATTGTTTGCGTTGTCTAGCTACCTGTTGATGTAACTTTGCAATGCGTGACCCAAGTTTGCGACGTGCAGTAGAACCTTTTTTTCTTAGCTCTCTTTTGGTTTGCAGTTTGGCTAATTTCTCTTCGGCTTGCCGATAAAATTTAGGAGGTTCTACCATCGTGCCGTCTGAGCAGACGGCAAAATATTCCAATCCCGCGTCAACGCCAATACTGTTAGTTTCAGTCGGTTCAATGCCAATAGTAGGAGTGTCAGGGACTGATGCATCTTCTAGAGTCAGTGTCGCATACCAACCATCTGCTTTGAGAGTAACCAATGCTCTCTTAATGACAAAACTGTCAGGAATAGGGCGATGTTGAATGAATTTGATTTTTCCTAGCTTGGGAAGTTCAATTCGATTCCCTTGGATGCAGTCAGACTTCACTCGCTGATAAGCGAAAGTGCGATAGCGGTTTTTGCCTTTAAATCGAGGCTTCCCGCTCCGCTTACCATTGATATCACCTTTGATAAAACGAGCAAATGCCAGGTCTACTCGCTTCACCATGTCCTGCAAGACATCGGCATGGATATCTTTGTACCATTCTCTTTCTGTCTTGAGAGACACAAGTGAGCGTTTCTGTCCGTAATACTCAGGATGTTCCCTTGGGGATGCAATACTGCATACCAGTGGACAGGCATTAACTGAACACCTGTTCATTTCAAACCAATCAAATCTGTCTGCCAACAAAAAATTGTATTGATGCCGTAGCATATCGAGCCATTTGCTCATACGGCGTCTTTGGTCGGACGTTGGCAGTAGTTTGAACTGGTAGGCTAGTTTCATGAGACAATTGTACTGCATATTTAATGTAAATACAATCGTGAAACAAACAGAAACAACAACGTTTAGGCTTACTTCAGAAGAAAAAGAGGTTCTGGTCAAGTATTGCGAGTTAACATCTCGAACCCAAAGCGATGTGTTTAGAGAATTCCTACGAACATTACAAAAGAAATTGTCAAAGAAGGGGGTGTTGAACCCCCCTCTTTGACCCGCATTCCTCTCAACGCTGACCCTAAGAGGGTACAGCGTGAGGCTCCTGCGGCTTTAGCTGAGCGCTAATCTGCTCGACCCGCTGCCACATTCCACCCAGACCAAATCCGCTGACTTGCTACTGCGGATCGAACCCGCATCTGTCGTTACGTACAGACAGGTACAGCCGATAGCATGGAGTAAACAATCAAGTGAGCGTGAGTTGTTAGCAGATTATCGGCTGTACCTCTGCTCGGCATTGCTCTGTCAAATCGTGCTGCTCTGAACAAAATCGTCCTAATGCTTTGCGATCTACCGAACGTCACATATCAATATCTGAGGTACGAACTCTAAAAACCGAGTTAACTTTGATCGCAGTCTTGGGATTTGGTGATCGTACAATCTGCCGAACGTCATATATCGATATCTGAGGTACAGACTCTCACCGCAGAGTTGATTTTGATCGCAGTCTTGGGATTTGGTGATCGTACAATCTGCCGAACGTCATATATCGATATCGGAGGTACGGGTTGTAAACACAGAGTTAACTTTGATCGCAATCTTGGGATGGTGAGCTCGCCTAATCTACCGAAATGCACTCGGTGAACGTCATATATCGATATCTGAGGTACGATTCTCAAAACCGAGTTAACTTTGAGAATAGTCTTGGGATGTGGCGATAGACTAAGGTTGAACTTCATATATTGATATATGAGGTACGAATCTAAAAACCGAGTTAACTTTGATCGCAGTCTTGGGATTTTGCGATAGTACAATCGGCCGAAATGCAATTCTGAGTCAAATCGCTGATAATATCTAAGCTCATATTGTCAACTAATTTAGTCAAAGCCGCAGCAAGAGACTTCTGCGACAGGGGAATTCGCTCAATCAACAGCCTTACCGCTTGCTCGTCTCCACAAGCGGCTGCTTTATAAAGCTTCTCAATCGACTCCCTCGGCAACACAGACAGCGACTCAGGAGTCAGTTGCTGGGCAGGCTCATCCTGTTCGGACTTCCTCGGCGACTCCTCTTCATAGATATAGCGAACACCCAAATGAAGCGCCATCTTCTCAAAAATTACTGTTTCTCGGAACGGTTTGGCAACAAAGTCATCGAAGCCGTTCGACATGGCGAGTTCCTGGGTTTTAACAAAAGCATTAGCGCTCAAAGCAATAATCTTAGTGTTAGAACCGTTCGGCCGTGCTCGAATTTTTTGAGCAGCTTGAAAGCCGTCTAGAACAGGCATCCTCAAATCCATCCAAATTAAATGCGGCTTGTACTTTTGCCACAATTTAACAGCTTCAATTCCGTTATCCGCGAACCACACAAGAAAGCCAGCCGACTTCAATATCTGAGTTAGCAGCAACCGATTTGCCGACTCATCGTCCGCTACCAGAATGCGATAATTTTGTTGGTTGGGTGCCAGTCCATTCACTTGTTTTTGAGGCTGGATGTCACGGACTTCGCTCTGTGTTGCACGACTCACTTTAATGTAAAAACTGAAAACCGTTCCTTTCCCCACAGAACTTTTGACCTTAATATCGCCACCCATCAGCTTGACGAAAGAGCGGCTGATGGGCAATCCCAAGCCCGTTCCCGTTTGTGATTTCCTGCCAGTTTCAGTTTGCACGAACGGCTTGAACAAACGGCTAATCTCTTCAGGGGCAATACCAGGACCTGTATCCTTCACTGAGAACTGGAGAAAGAATTTGGGTAACGGTTTTTTTGCCAGCGGCTGAAGGCATTTTACAGTCAGCTTCACCCTACCCGTCTCAGTAAATTTAACAGCATTGCCCAACAGATTAATCAAAACTTGGCGCAGCTTGCTTTCATCAGTTCGGATGTATTGCGGCACATCAGAACTGCGTTCAAAAACAAGTTGCAAGCCCGACGACTGAGTTTTGAGCTGAAATAAAAGTTTTAAGTCATCGAGCAAACTGTACAAGTCAACAGCAGTTTCTTCGAGGGTGATTTGACCTGCTTCAATTTTGGACAGCGACAAAATATCGTTGATTAGTTTCAACAAATGCTCGCCGTTGCGATTGATAATATTTAAACTCGGCTGCTGTTCCGGGGCAGTTTGTTTGGAGCGGACAAGAAGGTGGGCAAAGCCGATAATAGCATTGAGAGGCGTTCTCAATTCGTGGCTCATGTTCGCCAGAAAGGTACTTTTAGCGCGATTGGCACTTTCGGCTGCAATTTTAGCTTGTTTTAGTTCCTTTGTTTTCTGTGCAACTTGCTGCTTTAAATCGCCAGAATATTCTTCTAACCGCTGGCGAGATGCTTTTAACTGGCAATTCATGCGCTCGAAAGCACAGGCTAGGGCTTCGAGTTCGGCAACACCGCTACCTAAAACTGTTGAGTCGAAGTCGCCACCAGCTATCGCCTCTGTTGCCGAAATTAACCGCAGCAGCCGCTGTTCTATTCTTAGAGAAATGGACAGCAAAAGGCAGATAGAAAGAACCAAAGCCAGCAGCACGAGCAAAATAGTGTTGCGGGTGTTAGCCTGAACTTTGTCCGTAAAATCGGTTTCAGGGACAACTGCTACAATCAGCCAGTTTAAGCTTGAAGAGTTTTCAAAAGGTCTGACTTGCAGTAAGTATCTAGAGTTGCTGGCGGTAAAGTTAAGATTTTGGCTGCTGTTAATAGCAGCGAGGCTGCCATAATGTTTAAGCAAATACTCTGTGGAAAGCTGGATTACTTGTTGTTGCAGAGCTCGGGCGCTTCTTCGCTGCAGTCCGTCAGCAGAAATAGACGGTTTTGGTTCAGTTACCTCGTTCCGAGCAACTAAATGTCCCGAACGGTCTAAGATAAAGGCTTGACAGTTAGGGCTGATGTGGAAATCGTGCAAGTTGAATTTTGAGGTTGGGGTAGAAAAAGCAGGATTTGTTTTTTGTTGAGGCAATATTGTTTTTGGAGAGTCTGACCCATTTGTTTTCCCATTTGGTTTGATTGTGACTCCGGCTGTTTGACTTGGGGGAAGTTGGTTCACCGAACCAGTTTGCATTTTCTTATAAGTCCCTTCTCCTTTCCCAACCCCAACTTCTTCTTTTAAGTAGGGCTTACTGAATAAGTTAGGAAAAATCGCGATCGCAATTAATGGGCAATTCAAGCTCGGCAAAACATAACTTTTTGTTGACTATAACTTGCCCAGTTATAGCTTTTAATAATCATTGAACCATAAATAGGTGTGATTTTTGGTTTTTGACATAAAAACACACAAAAAACCCGTCTTAACCAGGTAGCAAGGTTCATCACTAAAAAAGTAATAGCAATAGCTGTTTCCGAAGTATTATCAAGCTTTGCCATCACTCGATTCAAGCTAAATCTTCTTTTACCTTGTCCAAATTTGCCCTCAATAGAGTTACGAATTCTTTCATCTTCCCAGGCTTGTTTCTTGGTTTCCTTACTAACAATTGCTGGTGGCCTTCCTAAAGGGGGGCCACTAATTCTAATTCCTCTTTCTTTACACCAGGCTCGATTTTCCCTGGTTCGATAAATGCGATCGGCATGGACTGATTCTGGATAGCATCCTGTGTAAATTTTAAATGCTTCAAATGAGTGCTTTTAAGTCTCCTGATTCGTTAAAGTTATCCCAACTTATCCGGTCTAAAAATACATATCCTTCACTGCAACTCGCTGACAGTTTAGCTCCAAACTCTACGGGTTTTCCTGCTTTTCCTCTAACAATGGGACGGATGTGCGGTTGGCTTAAACTTACCCCAACTGTCCGATATACTCTGTTTTTTATTTTCCAATAACCAGAGTTGTTGGCGATAGACTTCTGTGAGAACTAGCAAGGTTTTATATTGCTTTTTGGTCAAACTTTGTAGGGTGGCACCTGATTCGATTAGCTGTTCAATATTAGCGAGGTTTCTTTTGATATATTGCAGTTGTTTTTTAAGGGCTTGGATTTTTTTGTTTCGTTTAGGTCGTCGTTGTTTTGCTACTGCTAAGTAGTCTTTCCTGGCTATTTTCCGGTAGGTTCTGGGTTTTTTATTGATTTTTACTTTGAGGGATTTATAGAGAATATCGATGATTTTTTCGGTATGAACTCTGGCTCGGTTTAATAGCCCTAAGTCGGTGGGATAGCTAATATCTGCTGGAGCACAGGTCGCATCTATGACTAATTTTCCTTGATTGGTTAATTCATTTTTTGCGTCCGAATCCTTTTTTTTTCGGGCGGTTTTGGGGTGGTTTCGCGCATTTTTTCCACCATCCGTTCGTTCACTTTCTTGATTAAGTTTGCACTGATTCGCTGCCGAAAGTGGACTAATAATGATGGATCAAATGGGGGTTCATTACTGTATGTTGATTGACCTATAAAGTATTGCAGGTATGGGTTTTCTCGGATCTGTTCTACTGTTTCTATGTCGCTGATTCCCAGCTTTTCTTTGATAATTAATGCCCCTAATGCCATCCTAAATGATGCAAGCGGGTGCTCCCATTTCGGTCGGAAAATTTGCAGCATATTCTGATTCAAATTCTAACCAAGGAATTAGTTGGGTCATTTTTACCCAACGGTTATCTTCTGACAATCTTCCTTCAAAGGGGAGTTCAAAGTCGGATGGGGAGCTTGGGGCAAGCTCAGCTTTTCTATACACGATCGCAGGTGGTGATGCACGGGTTTTGACTGATTATACCTGTTTTTCACGGCGACCCTTACTACTTTTTTGTTCGGAAAACCCATACACTGTTTACTTTTCTCACTGATTCAGCAAGCCCTAAGTAGCTGTCAAGGCGGTCCCAGATGCGGCTCGTTGCTTCTCCCAATAGCTGTGCAACTAAGTCATTCATTGTTTGCCGCCCTGTTTGAAAAGAAAGCCATCCCGTTAGAGCTAGTAAGGTTGAAATTAGGAGAGCGTTGGGGACTGTAAGCACAACGCGCAGCGGGAGGGCAGACTTTTTTTGAATTGAGCTTTTTGGGCGGAACATTGGTTGAAAAAAGGGAGTGGGGAGTGGGGAGTGGGGGAGAGAGGGAGAGCGGGAGAGAGGGAGAGGGGGAGAGGGGAGTGGGGGAGAGAGGGAGAGCGGGAGAGAGGGAGAGGGGGAGAGGGAGAGACTGAGAGAGTGGGAGATTAGAGGTATGCAGTAAACAGCAAGCTGTTTGAATTTTCAGGTAGAGGGCAGTTACATAATCCCTCATTTCTATTCAATTGGGTGAGTATATGTTAGATGTTGAAGCCCTCTAGTTTTTATCGGGTTGTTGCAAGTTTTCAAACTTCTCCCCCTCTCCCCCTCTCCCTTTCTCCCCACTCCCCCGCTCCCCCACTCCCCATTCCCGTTACCTATTCCCGCAGCTCCGGCTCCAATCAAAAAGCAGAGCGACTTTTAAGAAGCCGAGTAGTTCGGGCTGTTGGCGGTTGTCGCTGTTGAAATCTTGTTCCAGGGTAGTTGAATTCTTCTCGTGCAATGCGGCTCAGCTCGACAATCACAGACAAGTCTACTCCGGCTCGTGCAGCAGCATCGGCCGCCGATAGATTCTGATTTCTTACCAGAGCTAAAAATTGTCGCACGCTGTAGACTACTGGGTCGTTGGCTGCTGTGTAGCCTTTTTGAATGGCAATCAGCAATCCTTTTTCAACATCTGATGCAGAGGGTGCGCGACCTCTATCAACGTTCACAGTCGGCGACATTCTTGGGGTGACGGGAGCGATGCGAATTCCTAAGTGTTCTGGTTCTTTGTTGGTAGGAACGATGTTGAAGTTGTAAAGTCGCTGTTTCCCTTTTGAATCTACAGTTTTGATTGAAAGGTTAGTGATGGTAGCTGTGGTAGCTCCCGGAAAATTGAGCGCTTGAATGGGACGCAAGAAAACAGTTTTGGCTTGGCCGCTTGCCAACTGTGCATCGGTGCTGAAAACTATTTTTGAGGGGTCGGCAATTAAAACGTAGGCGACAGCTTCATCGGTTGAGCTGAAGTCGATCGCACTCGCGCGACCGGGATAGACTAAAATATCGATCGCACTATTGACGGCAATGTCTCGACCCACAGTTTGATAGCCTGTTACTCTTGATTGAGAAAAAGCACAGTTCGGGTAGCTCGCAGCAGCGAGCGCTGCTGCAAGGATTGACAAACTGAGAGTTTTAATTCTTGGGAAAAGCATTGTAGCATTCATAATTGTTATCGGCAGATATTGAGAAAGCTATTCAATTTTGGTTGCACCGGAATGATGGGAATGGGGAGTTGGGAATGATGGAGAATCATTGACCTCAACTTTAGAATTCCGATGGTAACGGATTTGATATCGTGCATTGATTACACTCAGCCAGCGGGCTGAGTAAAACCACCCACTCCCTACTCCCCACTCCCCACTCCCCCGCTCGCGACGGCTCGGTTATCGGTAAATGTTGAGAAAGCTGTTAACAGTAATAGAAACCGGGGTTCCTTTATTAACCACAGCTACATTGGGGCGGTTTAAAAGTTCTTCAGTTGCTCTATCTGAGCGGCTTTCCATCCGTTTTGCTAGGGGGCTGAAGAAGCCGTCGAGGACGGCTGACCAAATTTGCGGGTCTCGACTTTCAACGGTGGTTGTACTGCTCCCAAACCTACCGCTAATACTGCTAGAGCTTCTGACTTTAGGCTCTGCGAACACTTGACCGACTCGTCCAACTCCCGACAGCACTGCGGTGAGGATATCCTGTCCGGCAATATCTGAACCTGGGTCGAAGTAGCCTGAAGCAATCAACGGCCGCCCGCCCTCTCCTGCAATCAAAATTGCGCCTTCTGGAATGGGCTGCTGTTTAATCTGACCGTTTCTATCTGAGTAGACGAGCGCTACAGCACTAGCTTGTACCATGCGATTGGTTTTGCTGACGGTGTTGGCTTTGGCAATGACAACTGTGCCGGCAGGAAAAGCAATAGAGCCGTCAGTTGCCGTGAAGTCGGCTGTGAGAGTGACGGCAAATTTGTCGTAAAGCTGTTTGCCTGAGCCTTCATCCCACAACAGGGGAACCGAAACTATGCCGTTGGCTGTGGTTCCAAGGGGAACAATCGCTGTTTGGGAGGTTGAGGAACTTTGGGGCGTGCGGTTGAGAATGCCTTTTGCCCCTGGGGAGTTTACTTGTTCTAGGGTTGGGGAGTTTGTTAAGGTAGAAGCCTCTGGAGCAGCTTCAGGGGAAAGGGTTTGAAATTCTGTATCGGGCAAGGATGTTTGGGACTCGCTCAGTCGAGTCGCAGTCTCGATTGGGTTATCGGTAAAATCGGAATTTGTTTGGGGAGAAAGGGCAGCCGGAGTTAATTGGTTAGTTGAGTTTTGGGAGTTGTCGGTGGTTTCGAGGCTGTCCTCTCCTGCAGGAAACTCCGGGTGTAGCCTTTCCCCGGTGACGTTATTTGGGCGGTTATAAAATTCTTGTGGGATTTGCTCGAAAGAAACGTATGAGGGTTGCGACTTTTGGTTGCCGATATTGACTGTTAGGAATTCAGTTGTGGGAGCTGGCTTTGTCAGAGCGGCGGCGGTAGCACTTGTTGTCGCTGGAGTGCTTGGTGTTGCACTCACGGCATTCGCTATTCGGTTAGGGTCAAAATTTCCCCTAATTTGTCCGAGTTGAGCGAGTTGGTTCCACCGCTCAAACGGGTCGATTTTTTCGGATGTTGGAGTTGGAATTAAAGGTGGGGGTACTAACGGTTTGAGTATGGGGGCCGGTGCGGGTGTTCTTGAGGGTACTCTTTGAGGTATGGGTGCGGGTACTGTTACCGTCCGCACTACTGTTCTGGGTGCGGGTAGGGGTTCGCGTAGAGGAGTAGGTGGCGGTGCAGCGCTCCGGGTAGCGACTAGACGCGGAGTTCGCGGAGTTCGTGGGGTTCTTGACGGTTTGGGCGACGGTTCTGTTTTGGGTTTTGCGGTTTTTTGCGGTTTTTCGGCTAACAGTTTTTGTTGGTCTTGGTAAGCTAATTTAGCCAGCAACTCCGGTTTTTCATCTTTAATGGTGGGAGAAGAGCTTTCTTTTGGTGTTGATTGTGCGATAGGTTCGCGAGGTGATTTAGGCTTGATAAATTGCCAAATTAGCAGTCCTAGCAATAGTATTCCACCAGTCAACAGCAGCATTGTCACTGCTCTAGGAACGCCTCTTTCGGAAACAGGCGGGGGCAGTGGTCTTTCCTCATCTTGAGCGAGTTGATATTGAGTTTCAAGTGTTAGGGGTGCATTGGGGTCGAAATTAGCAATGAAGTTTTCATCAATATCATCGTCAGAAGGGGAAGGGTTTGGAGAAGGGGAAATAGGGGAATTGATGTTATCGTCATCATTATTGGGGGTATATTCACTTGATGCAGTTGTATGATTCATATTGGCTGTAGTGGTACTATTATCAGGAGTGGTATTAATTGGATTTTCGGTTAATCCATTTCTTGTGTTAGTCATGGCTTTAGAGTTCAATGTGTTGTGTTTAACTGTACATAAAAAAGCAAAGAGAGAAGACTTCAAGCAAAGGGATGGAACATACTAAATGTTTAAATTATTTAGTTGTTACGGTAGGTTTTTAAATTTACCCACTTGCCGGTTCGTCCCCTTTCCATGTCTCTTTCCTCTTCTAGGGTTTGAATTCGACAATTCGGGAAATTTCTAATCCGGCTGCTCTCAAAGAGTGAATAGTCTTCTCTAATTCATTAGCGTTTTCTTTGAGAGGGGATTTGGGAATTTCTACGGCTTTGACGGTGAAAGTTCGATTAAACTGTTCTCGGCTTTCTCCAATGCCTTGTTCCAGCACGACGCGAGTAGCAATTACATCTATTTCCCAAACTCCTCTTTTTATTTCTCTCGGTTCTGAGATGTGAGAGATATAAACTCCTGAGCGGGTTTTTCCTGAATAGATGGTGTTGGGAACGAGTTTGGCAAGTTCGACCAGGGAAGCTTTACCAAACTCTGATTCCATCATCAAGGAACCCATCCAAGCAGTTGTAGGAACTTGGGAACCTTTAACTTTAATGCCGGGGTCGGGGTCATTTGTGCCGGGAATTTTGCCTGACCAAGCCCAGGTTAAATTTACCCAACTGGATACAAAATTTTGGATAATTTTCGGCTCTCTGTACAGTTCATCTTGTTCTGCAATTCGTGCTGCGGTTCCGTCTTTTAACTGGACAAATGTAACTTTTCTTTGAGATAAGGCTCTCAAACTGACTGTATTCACTAAAACAGTAATTGTCAGGAGGAAAACAAAGCTTGTTAGTAGAACAAAGCACAAGGCTAAGGTGTTTTTAGATTCAGGGAGTAAGGGTTGTGATTGTGGGAATTTCATATTATCGAAGGGGATGGCGAGATGGGGGATAGAGAATAGGGAGATAGGGAGGTAATGGATTGGGAAACTGGGTTTGAGTAGTGAGTAACAACTCGGTTCGGTGAAGAAAAAGCTATCGGAATTTCCTTCCCCTAGATCAGTTTTCCAGCAATAACGCCGATCGCGTTACTGGCAATATCTGTAAGCTGTTTGGTGCTATTGGCGATCGCACTGTACAAAGCAGTTCCTCCACCCTTGGCTATTAACACGGCTAGAACGGGAGAAAACACAGCTAAAAAGAATAAAAAGGCGATATCTGTAACTAACTCTGCCTCGGACTTGACAATCACTACAGCGACTAATCCAACGACGATGTTGTACCCCAATTGCACTCCAAATAACGACATAAATCCTATTAGCCAAGCCCAGATTGGTTTTCCTTGTAGTGGCAATAGTGATAAACCCATTGCCAGAGGTCCGAATAAAGCTGTTAGCAACAAGGCAGCTTCTAAAATGTTGACAAATGCCCACTGCACTGCTCTAAGAATTAAGCGAATGATGGGCAAGACAGTAGACCTAAAAACTTGTCCGGCAAAATCGCCATTTCCTATATCCTGAAGATTGGCAACATTGCCTAAGTTTTCGACAAATCGCTGCAAGCTTTTGAGAGGCCCTCCATTTTGCTGTTCGGCTGCCTGAAGGATTTGTTGAGCTGGCTGTTTTTTGCTGTTCCAACATTCCACTAAAGCTGATCCAACTTTCCCCTGACATTCGCTGTAGAGTTTTTCAATTTCTTCTTTGCCAGCACTGGTAAGGTTAACGTCGCTCAGGGCCGTTCTGAAGGTCATTTCTCCGACTTGAATTTTCATAATTTCTTGAACTTGAGTGCTGCCTACAGCTTTGATGAATTTGACACTTTCAGCTAAGACTTTACCGTTGTTGCTGAGAAATACTACAATTACGAGTGGCCAGATAAACATGGCTACTAGCTCTGACCAAGACTGTTTTTCGATGATTTCTTTGCCACTGGTGACAGCGAGGTAAGTAACAGATATTCCCGCCAGAATTAGTCCTAGTTTGACTAAGGCAATCCAGAGAGAGGATTCTTGAGTGTTGAAGGTGTTAAACCAAACTAAATTCCACGATTCGACGGTTTTTTGAGAGACTTCTATGGCGTCAGAGAGAGTGTCCAGGGCTTGTCCTGCTGTGCTAGTTTGGCCGATTAGTTGTGTCAGCATCGCGGTGTCTCCTTTTTGTGATGTCAGTCTTCGCTTGCCCCCAGGGTGATGCCTCCCGGCATTTGAAACAGTCCGGCTTGAGTAGAAGAAGCGGTAGCAGCCGCAGCATCCTGCCGTCTCTGGGCTGTGTTAATTTCGTTGAGTTCTTCAGCTTGTTGAGCGTTGAGAATGTTGGCAAAACTGCGATCGATTTGAGCTTGCTGGCCCTGCATGACTAAGGCACTTTGATTTTCTGCTGATAAGGCTGCTTGCTTAGCTGCGATCGCACTTTGTTGAGATATGTTTCTCATAATGTTCTGTGTGACATCTTGACCTTCTGAATCAGCACCCAATTCGATTGAATTTTGGCTCTCGCGATTAGTTTGCTCTACGTTCTGCTGGACAATTTCTTTCATCTGAGCTTGCTTTTGTTGAGCTTCTTTACTGAGAGTGGCTTTATTGGCTTCACTGACAGCACTTTCTCTTTCTGCGAGTTCTGCGGTATTCTCTTTGAGGCTGTAAGAATCTTGCGGTCTCTTCTCTAAAGCGGCGGATAGTTTTGTCCCTTCGCTTTCGGAGGTGTTGCCGTCCATTATGCTTTTAACTGCTTCTTTTAGATCTGGAACTTTCAATTCTCCCAGGAATGAAGAGAGGGTTGACTCTATTTCACTGCTAAATTTTTCGACTTTATTTAACAAATTGTCCCAGATGCCTGAGATGCTGTCGGAGATGGTGGAGATGGTATCTGAAATTTCGCCTGTTATGTCGCTAATTGTGTTTTCTATACCTCCTATTTCTTTCTGGTTGTTCAAGAAGTTATTAGCTGATTGTTGGATTTGGCTTTCTATTTGTTGATTGGGAACTGTGAAGCTGGAGCGGTTGAAAGTGCTGCTGTTAGCATTGTTTAAGCTGGGAAGCTGTGTTGCAGTCGGATTGCTGTCAGAGGTTTGAGCTTTTGCTTCAACAGAATTTAGTATTAAGCTCAGCCAAATTGCAGGAATGCCGAGGGCAAGTTGGACAAAAAAATTCGGTGATTTCATCGGTTTTTCTCCGTCTAGCTAGCAATAAGGTCTTGAGGGGATTTGTGTCCATTGATATCAGTGACTGCATTCTTGCCAATATGGGTTAATGAACGCCCTTCTTTAACGGCTTGTACATATTCAGAGGCAAATTGTTTGAGTGCTAGCAGTTGCCCTTTTAACGTATTGGGATATTGAGCCATCACTCGGGCGCGAGCCATCAATTCAGCTTGATTGTTAGCCACACTGGCTAATATCATTTCGCCTGGATAGTATCGGCTTTGCCAGAAACGACCTCCTTTTTCAATTAGCCAATTGGAATAAAGGTCGGCAGCTCTGGGAAGGAAAGCTTCTGTGGCATTCTGGCTAATAATTTCAGCCGGATATCCCAAATTTTTGATCCAAGAAGTGGCTCCGTTTGATGTCAATCTTCCGGTAATTCGATACACCATGTTTTGCATAATCATAGTGCCCGCACCACAATCGCAAATACTGTCGATATCTTGGGCGAGCAAGAGCACTGAAATGCCATTTTTTCTACCCACTGCACAGAGTTCGCCTACTACTTCAGCAAATCCGTCTTTCTTAAACAAAATCGAAAGTTCGTCTCCGATAAATAGGCTTTTAGGGTGAGAAAGTGCGTTGCGGATGCAAGCAGCGTGGGCGTTAATAGCCATTAAATACTGGTCTTGTTCGTTGCCCAGACCGCTAAGGGCAAAAAACTTAACAGCGGGTTCGGGTGAAAATGTACTCGGTCTGCCAATTGCTTTCCCTAAAGGTGAGGCTAGTAATGCGTTGCATTGAGTGATAATTTGGTTGATGGCAATGCGGTCGAAGTCGGTAAAGTTTTGTAGGTTTAGTTGCTCTTTCGTGCAGAATTTTAGGAGGTTTGTGAGGGTTGGCATTTCTTGCCAAGCGGTCGATTTCCAGCCTTTTTCAAATGCCGTATTGTAGCGCTCGATAATGTCTGGGTCTTCCAGAAATTTTTTCAGAGTTAGCAGCAAAATGGCATCGACTCGCTGGGCTAATTTTGGGTCGCGGACTTTGCCCATGCTGATAATAGTCAGCGCTTTTCTGATAAACTCTTTCCATTGGTCTAGTCGGCGCGATCGCTCTTCTCGATCAAAACGCCTCAAATCGGGTATTTCCAGTAGATTTGAGCTGCCGGAGGTGATGTCGTAGTAAGCACCTTCGTCTCCTAACAGTTTTACTGCTGTCTCAAAGGTGCTGCCGCTTCCTGCTGAGATGTCCATACCGACTACTGGGATATTAGCGGCTAAAGCATCGACCGCAAATCGCCATCCTACAACGCTTTTACCGCAACCGGATTCACCTGTTATAACGGCGCGGCTGGTTTGGTTGTGCATGAGGTCAACGTACACGGGTTTGCCGCCTTTGGTGATGAATTCAACTCCTTTTGAGTCGATGTCCCTTACAGCAGTTAAGGGCAAAATACCGGGGACAGTTTCGGTGTCTAAGGTGAGGCGGCGTTCGTTAATTAGCGAACTGCTGTGCAGCAGCCAGCTTACAGTAATGGGCAAAGTTTCTAGCCACAGTTGCCAAGCAATATTGCGCTCTCTTAATACCTTGGCAGAGCCGAAGCTGTGGGAGAGCATTTGGCAAGCGTGTGTTAGTTGCTCCGGGGTTGGTCGGTAGACTAAGAAGGTGACAGCAGCGTGAATTGCTCTTGCACCTTTGTACATTTTTTTCTGGGCTTCAAAGGATTCTTCCTGTTTGACTTCTGCTCCTACATCGCGACCTTGACCTTTTTCTAAAGCGCGTTTTTTGGCACTTTTAGATTGTTTAGCTTGCCTTGCTAAGTTGTCTTGAATAATAAAGTTGGGAGCGGCGCTAATTTCGACAACGGCTTCAGTATCGCGGACGTAGCTGTTGCTCATAATTTTCCAGAGCCATTGCAGTTGCTCTCTGGTATTGAGCCAGCCGCCGGGGCCCTCTTCCATTGTTAGCACGCCGCATTCTGCGTTTCTGCCGGGAAGCAAAATGCGTGAGCTAGCTTTTCTGTGTTCGGGGCAGCTCGAACGGCCGCTCATACCTTCAATTAAAATGGTGCAGGCGTGTTTGTGACTGTTGAGGGTTTCGGTTAGTTTGTAGTCGGAGGCGGTTTCTTTTAAGGTGAGAAGTTGGGGAATAGGGGGTACGGGTGCGCTGTTGAATTTTTGCCACAGCCACCCCCACAGCGAACGGGCATTCATGGGTTGAATTTCCAGTCCGATTTTGGTGTTTAGCAAGAGTTCCCAACGGATGTATCCTTGCTCGAAAGCGTCGAGCAGCAGTTGTTTGTAAAAGCGTTCAGAGTAGATGCGTTGGTTGCCTGTAAATTGTGCAGCAATGCTGTTGGCTGTGTTGATAATTCCATTGATGAATTTACTCAGAGGGTCGTTGGATTTGGAGCCAGATTGAGCGTTGAATGTCCAAGTGCAGAAAATAGTTTGGTTCCACATTTGTCTGGTGCCTGCTAAGTTGAGTTCTTGAATGCGTTTCTGTTCGTTACGAACGAGTACAGAAATGGGTTTGAGGTGACAGTTGTCAGCCAATTCAGTTAACTGTTGCTGGCGAAGGCAATCGCTGCTGTAGCAGCCGGTGTGAAAGGTCATTTTTTCGCCTGGGGCAATGTCTTTTAGCCCCTCTTCTAAGGCGGTAGCTGCGTTGTTTACTTCATGGCGGTACAGGATGTTGTGAAAGCCAGCCGTCTCGAATCCGAATACAATTTGGTATTGACTGCCTTCATTCAGTAAGTAACCAGAAACTTCTCGACCATCCTTTTTGATAGTGACTAAACACAGGAGGTTTTGGTAGTTTTGGAAGGGCATAAGTCGGCTGTTATCTCCTTGTTGATTGGGAGCAACTTTGGGTTTAAGTTTGACTCGGACTTGTGAATCGCTGATTCGGTGGCGAATCGGGTTTGGTCGGTGTTGGGGAACGGGAGAAAGGTATAAAAGATTACCGTTGTACCACTCATTCCCCGGCGGAGGTCTAAACCTGTCTACAAAAAGGTGAGGTTTGTTACCTGTCAGAAGCCACCAGCTTACAATTAGCCAGAAAGTAGTGGTGAAAAACCAAGGCATTCTTAAGCTGAATAAGCCGTTGGTGAGGATGTAAGAAATTACGGTGATTACCATCCAGGGAATTAGCTGTTCCGCTGGAATGATGCCAATGCTGGCTTGTTTACCAAGAATTTTATTGACGGAGATGAAGTCTTTATCTGGGTCTTTGAGCATGGTAATAGGGGGAGGGAAAGAGGAGGGGGAGAGTGGGAGAGGGGGAGAGGGGGAGAGTGGGGGAGGGGGAGAGTGGGAGAGTGGGGGAGGGGAGAGTGGGGAGGGGAGAGTGGGAGAGTGGGAGAGGGGGAGAGTGGGGGAGGGGGTGATTCGGAGAGGGGGAGAGTGGGGGAGGGGGAGAGTGGGAGAGTGGGAGAGGGGATAATAGAAAGTGGAGTTAAGAAATTAGAGTTTGAAATGAACAGAAAACCAATTCAATCCCACCGAGATTTAGAAGTGTATCAACTTGCATTAGATGTGGCTATGCAGATTTTTGAACTCTCTAAAAAGTTTCCTATTGAGGAACGATATTCATTGACAGATCAAATTCGTCGGTCTTCGCGTTCTGTTTGTGCCAATTTGTCTGAGGCATGGCGTAAACGGCGTTATGAAGGAGCTTTTGTATCCAAATTAAGTGATTCTGAAGCTGAAGCTGCTGAAAGTCAAACTTGGATTGAATTTGCTGTTAAATGCAATTACTTGGATGTTCAGGTTGGTAGAGAGCTGTATCAACATTACAATCAAATACTGGGTACACTGGTCAATATGATTAATCACCCTTCTATGTGGCTTCTTCCAGTGGCAAAAAACCATACTAAGAGTCGGTGAACGAAAGAGTGGAAGAGGGGAGAGGGGGAGAAGAGGAGAGGGGGTGATTCGGAGAGTGGAAGAGGCGAAGAGGGGAGAGTGGAAGAGGCGAAGAGGGGAGAGTGGAAGAGGCGAAGAGGGGGAGAAAAGGAGAGTGGAACAAGGGAGAAGTTTGAAAACTCGCAACAACCAGATAAAAACTAGAGGGCTTCAACATCTAACATATACTCAGCCAATTGAATTAAAATGACGGATTATGTAACAACTGCAATCTACCTGAAAATTCAAATAGTTTGCTGTTTACTGCCCACCTCTAATCTCCCTTTCTCCCACTCTCCCACTCTCCCCCTCTCCCACTCTCCCCCTCTCCCACTCTCCCACTCTCCTCTTCTCCCCCTCTTCCCTAAGCTCCTCCACCTCCGCCATTGCCAATGAACAGAAAAGTTACTACGTCAACGGCAATTACAATGGCAAAGGCTAAAGCAACTTGGGTAACAATTGGTCTCCAGTCGTTACCTTGTTGTGCTTGGTTGTAGGCGAAAAGAGAAGCGGCTGCTACTAACAAAAGAAATGCTCCGCGAATTAAGTTGAAAATCAGTTCGATGACTTCGGCATCAATAGCTTCGCCTCCCGCTGAAGAGGCTCCTTCTGCGAGTTCTTGCATAAATTCTTCTAAGCCGGAGAGGAAGAGGGCGTTGGCTGGGGAATCGAGTACGGAGCAAAGCGCAGTAGAGGTGATAATGGCAGTGGCAATGTGCCAAAAGCGAATTTTGCAGCCAATGTATCGCTCTACAATGGGAATAGCTCTAGTGAGGTGCCATAAACTCAAAAACACAATGCTGGAGCAGCCTAAAGTCGCAATTAAGAGCGGGTCGTGAATGCTGAAGTAGATGAGCGAGGCTAGGCAAATGCCGAGGAATGGAAGGTCGCCCAGTTTTATTTTCTGTTGTTTTAACCAGCGTGATAATGAGTTGCGGTTTCGTTCATTTCTTGTTTGGTCTAAGTAAGTAGCCATGTCACTATCTCGATAAATTTAGTGCTTTAATGCTAATTTAAGTTGCATCTAATCCCTGCAAAATCGCCAAAAAAGGTGATTTTATACAGTGAGAGTGACCCCCTCCAAATGGAGGGTGCAAGTGAAAAAAGTTATTTCAAATTTCCATTTCGGTGTCAGTTTTTCTCGCTTCCTGCTTGTTGGAGTTCTGGTTTTGAACAAGTTGCTGTTGGGATAGGAAATTTTCTACTACTTCTGGTGGAATATCGCACAAAAGTACCTCAACATTACCTTTTTGGAGGCTGGCTTCAAAAACTATCTCGCTGTGAGAATTAAAGCCTTTGACAGTACCCTTCGACTTGGATTTATCGCTGAATTCGACTTCAAAGTCGAGGCGCGAACCCTGGGAATCGGTAAAGCTGATTTCATCTTGATTGCTTCTCTTTACCATTTCAGCTAAACGTTCTTGGTTGAGAGCTTGTTGAAAAATTTTTAAGCGGTCGAGTTCTTCTTTTTCTTCAGGTTTCAGGAAGTCGTTTGTCACTTTCCATTCTCCAGTTTTATCCTGTACTGCTGAAAACAGTTCCTCGTCTTCCTTAGTTTTTAAGCTGACAGCGGTAGAGGAGTCAAAATTTGTTACATAAAGTTTGGCTTGTCCAAAATCAACCCCGTCCTCTAATGCAATGCCTTCCGCATTTGCTTCTTCTTCAGCTAGGCTGTAAATTTTTGCCAGTGTTGCTGCAAGTTGGGCATCCTGAGTAAGATTTTGGGCTGTCACAGTGATTTTTTTAGCAGTAGCGCTAGCGCTGCTGCTAGCTGGGAGTGTTGATTCTAATGAAATTTTTTCACCTATTTCTGTTCCGTTTTGTACGAATTGGTCGCTGAGGGATGGAGTCGAGCTGTCGGGCGGTTCTAATTTTGCATCGCCAGCTTGAACGCCTGTCTCGCTTTTTTGAAGAGAAAGTTTGTTCTCTAAAGCTTCTATTCGCTCTTCTAGGGTATCGAGTCGCTTTTCAAGTCGGTTGAGTGCTTCATTTATTTGTACGAGTTGTTCTTCAAAACTCGCCTCTGTGTCAATCTTAATAGAAGCCGTTTTTTCAGAATTGTTGTCTCTCACACGACCGGAAATTTTATCAACTTTTCCGTGGACTTTGCTAACCGCTTTAGCTAAGAGCATACCGGGTGTTGAGACAAATTCGGCATCCGGTTCAGATAAGATGTTTTGTTCCGGTTCTGGCTCCGGTTCAGCTATTGGTAAAGCTTCGGATTCGACCGTTGCATCTGCCATTGAATCCGCTTCAGCCAAGTTGGTAACCCGCTGCGAGAGGGAGTCAGCTCGCTGGCTTTGAGCTTTGAGCCTTTTGACAATACCGGCAACTTGGCGCTCTTTTCCAGCCCCAAGAGCAGCTTCTATAATTTGAGAAGCTGCTTTTTTCCCCATCAGAGTAGCGAGAACCGCAACTTGAGCGCTCAGGCCGCTGACAGTTGTACCTTCTACCTCACTTCCAGAAATGGCTGTTCTACCGCTAACTTGTACAGCAGCATCGAGGATACTATCGATGTTCTGGTCGTTTGATTTTTTGCCTTGAGGTCGCTGTTGGCTCGTTCTGGTTTTTGAAGGTGTGCGTGCTAAGGATTCAGCAACTTCTACCGCTTCATTTGTCAGAAGTTTTCTTTTGGCTTGGGATTTAGCTGATAATTCTTCGTCTTCCAAATCTTCTCGCTCAGAGTTTTGAAGGTGGCTGTTAGTTTGAGGCTTAGCTTTAGGTTGAGGTTCTTTGACTTCAAACTCATCTAGCTCAGTTAGTTCATCTCTCGGAGAGCGGGTTAAGGCTTGAGATTTAAGAAGTAGTTCCTCCGACTCCAACTCCTCTAGGTCATCTTTTCGAGGTCTAGTTTTGTTTTTAGAATTGGCTGAGGGTTCGTCATCCTCCCAAGTTTTTATTTCATCTTTTTTAGATTTGGTATTGGTTTTAGATTTCGCTCTGGGCAAGGGTTCCTCATCCTCTAACTCATCTAGCAAATCGTCTTTTTTAAACTTAGTTGCAGTTTTAGATTTAGACGGGGAGGGTTCTTCATCCTCCAATTCATCTAGTAAATCGTCTTTCTTAGACCTTGTTTTAGTTCGAGGCGAATCGAGTAATGCTTCAATTCCTGTTTTAGTAAATCGGTTGTCGTCCGGCTCTCCCAAGTGCTCCATCATGTACTTTCCTGTGGTAGAGCCGTACTCGGGTCGAGCGCTCAAACTGAGGACGAGTCCGTTGTGCTTGACCTCCACGCTAATGCCAGGTTTGCCGTCTGCTTCCGTTAGTTCTTCAATTGCATCGGCAAAATCTTCTACGCTGGTGAGTCCGTTTTCCAGGCAGTAATCTAAAGCTTTCTCGCAGCGATTTCTTAGGTAGTTGAGGATTTTCTTGCCCTCGGCTGTGTTAGGGGTGATGTAGTTTCCCTGGCTTCGGCTTCGGTATGCTGTTTTTGTAGCCATAATCTTTGTGGCGGCGTGAGTGGATATTTCCCATGAAATTCGAGCAGTATGGGTACTGACTTCACTCGGAAGAGCGGTTTTGGGGAGTTAAAATGACCCCCTCCAATCGGAGGGCTGTTTCATTCTCACCAAAAAACTCAAATTATGGGTGGAGAGGGGGAGAGGGGGAGAGGGGGAGAAGGGGATGGGGAGTCTTTTCGATGACTTACAACCTCAAAAATTCATCGCCTTCTTCGGTTCCCCCCATCACCCCATCACCCCATCAACCGAGAATGAAACAGCCCTGCCTCCAATCGGAGGGGGAATTGTCGTCTACTAATAAATAGTTCCTGTTTGGAACTCGCTAAAAAACTAACTGTTCGGTCAACGAGCTTTCTTGGCGTTCACACCTACCCGCTCTTAGATGTAGGGTAGTTGATGTTAAAGTTGTGTATCTGCATCTCTTTTTTGTGAAGATGTAGAAGCTAATTCAGCATCAACCTCTCTGAGGTATTTGATAAACTGAGAGCTGTTGTTTTCAGAAAGTTTCTTAATGATTTGACCTGTTTTCAAGTCAGCAGCCAAGACCGGATTATCAGCTTCATCTCTGACTAAACACCTAACATTATTGCGAGATTGGCTAATAAAAGCTGTCCAGTTCCCCACAGAGATTTTAGTCTCTCCAGTTTGGTTATATGCTTCAGAAATCGCATCTTTCAGCAATTCTGAGAGGTGGGCGGGGCTGGCAGCAATGTCTTCGGGTTGAGATGGCGGTTTGTTTTGGGTAGGGGTTTGCGATACGGATTGCGATCGCTTTTGGGTAGGGGTTGGCGATACAAGCGGTCGCTCTTGACAAGGAGTTGGCGATACGGATAGCGGTCGCTCTTGACAAGGAGTTGGCGATACGGATAGCGATCGGTCTTGACAAGGGGTTGGCGCGACTTTTGAAAGTTCCTCAACTGATTCAATTAGTTGCACAGAGCTAGGGTTGATGTTTAAGATCAGAGCACTGCCTTTAGGCGAGGGTTCAATAGTGGCCTCAAAGGTACTGCCGATCGGCAATTTAGGTGAATTAGCAGAGAACATAGCTAATTCTTGTCCGTCAAGGAGGACAATAGGACTGCCGTCGCGCCTCGAACCGCTACCACTAACAGAACCCACCTCAAAAGTCAATGTTTTCTGCCTCCATTTTGGACTGCTAAAGTCAACATCTTTCAAGTCATTGTACTTCTGCCCAATCAGCTCAGCTCTGTCAAACTGAAAGGTTTGCAATTGCTGGCAAATTTCATCCGTAAACAAATTGAGAACCAATGCTGCTTTAGGTGTTTGGTTTTGGGACTCAAGCCAAGTATAATCAGCAGGAGCTACAATACGTGAACTGACATCTTTGGTGCGACCAAGACCATCGCGGTAAGTTAAGTCTAAACTGTCGATGTCGTTGACATTTTCGCAAAACTTCTTCTCAAGAATTCCCACCAGTTTGTCGCTGGGTTCAATTAAGGCAAAATTGACCATTGGCAGGCTCGGATGCAAAGTTGCTTCATATTTAATGCCTTTGCTGTCTAACAATTCTTTCCAATGTCCAGCTAAGTCTTTGCCAACTGGCTGTCGCTTCTTATCCCTGACAGTCTTATTGCTGCCGTCCCGTTCAAATTCCTCGAAAGGGACGCTCAGAACGTAAGTGTCTTTTGGCATTGCTTCGTGCAGTCGCTCGTACTCAGGTTCAAGGTTGAATTCAATCAGCAGTTGGCGAGAAAGTTCCTTACAAGCTTTGCGAGGAACTTCTAAGTTGGGATTTGCGGTTTCGACGTGCCACATCGCACTAGCAGCTAAAAACCGTTCTTCAGGGTCAGTCCAAGCTTCGGTCACATCGGCTCTTAAGCTCTCGTATAACTTGCTGACGGCTTCTTTAATTGCCTTAGAATCGCCGCCGCACTCCAAGTGAATTTCGCCCATCCTTTCTCGATAGCGTTCCTTAATATCTTGCGCCCACCTGACATAATGTTTCTCCCATTTTTCTCGCTCATCTAAGTCAGAAGGAGACTCAAACAAGTAGCGAAACTCGTCGCGGTGGCGGCTTTTTAAACGAGTCGGTTCCCACTCTGGGTTAACAGCCTCCCTAGCAATGCAATTGATAGCGGTGCCGTCTCCTATAGGTAATGGCACTGTTTTGTAAAGCCTGGGGTCGTCTTTGTAGTCAAATAAGTAGCTTGGGTGCTGTTCTGACCACTGCTTAGCCTTGGACAGCAGGGTGGGGTGGTGGTCTTCGGTGCGAGTAGCACTTTTGGGACTGTCCACTTCAATTTGCAGGGCATCAAATAGCTTTCCAAGAAGCTGCCGCTTCTGTTGATTGAATAAACTTTCTGGCTGTCCCGGTTCTGCTGCTGACGATTGCACTCTCCCGATTAAGGTAGCCACCCAGCCGATTTTGTTTTGGGCGATCGCTACGGCAATTTGCCGCAATTTGGTATACTTGCGATCGCCCTCACTATCGGTAGCTTTAGTGTAGTCAACTTTCTCTCGCTTCTCAACTGCATCGTACTCATTCTCTTGATTAGCGTGCCTGGTTTCAGAGGCGATATTCGGCATTCGGGAAGCAGGCGTAATCACTAATTGATCGCCGTCAAAATCGCATTGATGGTGCTGCATGGCTTGGTCTGGGCGAATGAAAACGCACCCTTTGTACTGCGTTAACTCAGGATGGCTTTTGTTGTCTACTGTGTAGCGGCGGATGTTATCTTTACTGACAATTGGGTATCGGGTAACGATAACTTCTGTGCCGTGTCGCAAGTGGGGGGCAACAATTGTACCGGGTTGGAGGTTATCACAAGGTTGAGCCATTGCTGAACCATGATGAATTGCTCCCTTAATTGCTAAGTCTTTCCACTTTTTAGCCAGTTGTTCTTGCATGAAATCGACGACTTTGGGAAAGTCGAGGAGTTGACCGAGTTTGTCGTTCCTCAAAATTGAAATTAGCCGGGATTCGTGGCGCTGGGCTTTTTCATCTGTTTCGTCTTCTAATCCGCTGCTGTCTTCGTGAAGGCTAGATTGAAAAGCAGCTTTTTTGTCGTGTTGCTCTACTAAGTATTTGGCAAGTTGCAGCCGGTTATTTTGCAAATCAGCGAGCTTTTGGGCTTCTATTTTGGTCGGTGTGGCTATGTCAGCCTGAATAGCTGCTTCGGAATACCAAATCGAAAATTGCCAGGAATTTTCGTATTCAGTTACTTTGGCGTTGCCTCGATTTCCCAGTATAGCTTTGGGAAATTCGTAGTCACCACAGGGGATAAGTTCAGCTAATTGCTCTTTAGCAACTCCTTTGATAGAAGAGCGATCCATGATGATATCATAACCCAACTCGGAGGTTAAATTAGCATCAGGCAACAGCGTTCCTTTGGCAAGAAAGCTAATTTCTGGAGTGTGGCAGTCTTCTTGTCCCCATTCCTGCATCCAGGCAAATCTGAATTGAAAAGGTCGGTTGTAATTCCCTCCTAATTGTTGGGCTAGTGCCGGTGAAATTTTACCGTGACAGTCTCCGGTTTGCCACTTATGAGCTTTCGCTTTTTCACTTTGGTCATCGCTTTGAGAATCAACAATTTTGACTCGCAAGGTTTCGCCGTCAAGGGAGCTATCTAACAATTTGGCTCCTTGGTTGCAACTGCTAACTAGCAGTGAGCCGTAGCGACAGGCGTGGTCGGGTTGAGTTTTGAATAAGCTCAACATTTTGGTTGAGAGTTCAATGTCTGCAAAGTACACATTTTTGCCGGAGCTGAAAGCAACTCTTCGGGTAATACCATCTTCGAAATCGATGTTTTTCAGAGGGTCGAAGCTGCTATCATTTGGGTCTGGTTTAACGATGCTTAGGGATGCTAATTCTTCAGGTTCAAAAAGCAATTCAAGCAGAGAGTTACGCAGCACTTCTGATTCAGCTTGGTACCGCCCCTTTGCTCTACCGTCAGTCAAGGACATATCAAAGACTGGGATTTTTAGTCCTTCCCCAGCTACCCATTCTGTGGAGCGATATTCTGGGGTAAGTTTTCTTCGGCTCATTGATTAGCTCCTGAATCCTAGTTTTTACATTTTTAGGACTTACGCACAGTAATAGTCCAGATTTTGACAAGGTTGTTCCTTCACAAATTCCTGCTACTGAGTGATATTCACCCCCTCCAATTGGAGGGTTTAGAAGAAAGAAGTAGCGTGTTACCATCAGAATGACAATCCCAATGTGGAGAAAAAAAATGAAAGTAGTTCGCACAACTACGGCTATGGAAAGCCAACGGGATTATTTCTCTGATAGCGATAGCGATGCACTTGCTCGCGTTGCTTTTGGAGAAGGTGAAAACAGTCAGCAGTTTGGCGGTTTGAGTTTTGATGCTGACGGGGTTATTAAAGGTAGAGCATCAACGTTGTTCAACGTCACCGAAGAACAAGTGGAGAACCCTCAATACTGGATTGATTTATAAGAGATACCGACCGAAATTAAGTCTTCGCTCTTACAAAACAAACGTGTCACATTGTAATACCATTTCTAAAAAGTCTTGCTACAATTTGCATCGTTGGGTTTATTTCACGAAATCAACCTACTGTTGCTACTGTTGCATGACTTTTCATAAATGGTATAATTCGGAGGTGTCTAATTCGGATATGTCTAATAATTCAGGTGTCAAATCAAGGCCTTCCTGACACCTGAAGAGATGGCTAACGCCGTTTTTTGGACGGCGTTTTATCCGAAGAACGACTCTCAAGCGTCTGGTTGGCTTGAAGAGAGTGCAAATTGTTACCGGGAAGCAAGCTGTAAACCACTTTGCGCTTGCGAAAAACCCTAGTGCCATCTACAGACATTCCTTGTTTCCAAGCGTCTGAAATCGCCTTTTTGTCGGCAGAAATTACGATTGTTGTTTCGACTCGGCGATAGGGTTCTGGCAGTTGAGATGGGTCAATCAAAACTTCGCAGGTAGGCGGATTTTCCTTGACAGTAATGCGGCGGTGTTTGCCAATAACTTCGGAAGTTAACACGCCGCACTCGTTGAAGTAGAGAACGGTTTTGTCTAAGCGCTCTCTCCACCCCTGGAGTTTGTTGAGAGCTCTTGAATGCAGTTCTATCAAATACTGCATTCGCGCTGTAATTCCTGCAATTTCGGCATCAATTTGGTCGGCTAAGTCGGCATGGGCATCAACAGCGAGTTCCTGGGTTTCTTGGGTTTGCCAAAGGGATTGCAGCAGTTGGTCGATTTCTTCTGAGCTTTCTGCAGATTCTAGTTGATGCCAAACTTGAGCCGCAGTTATTGAACTTTGAGCAAGCGTCGCTGTGGCTAAATTCATGCTTAGTATCCTCCGTTGATGCAGGTGTGATAATAATCGCGACGTTCTTCGAGTTGAGTAAGCGCAGCCATTGTTTCCGGGTCGGATTTAAGAGAGATTTGTTTGTCCTTTTGAATTTTGCTAACTGGTTGAGAATGAGTTAAATTTTGTGAGTTTGACTGGGTGATTTTTTGCATACAATTCAAAAAACTTTCTTAAAAATAGCGCGACCGCGCTCTTAAAAA